>OZ253490.1:0-92500 GCA_965261985.1 Alphaproteobacteria bacterium | reverse complement strand
AAAGGAAATCAACCGAGACTCCGCAAGTAGTGGCGAGCGAACGCGGACTAGGCCAGTGCGCAGGATACGATGAACCGGAACGACTCTGGAAAGGTCGGCCGCAGAGGGTGAGAGCCCCGTACGGGTGGATCGTGACTTGCGACTTGAGTAGGGCGGGGCCCGTGAAACCCTGTCTGAACGTGGGGGGACCACCCTCCAAGCCTAAGTACTCCTCGACGACCGATAGCGGACAAGTACCGTGAGGGAAAGGTGAAAAGTACCCCGACGAGGGGAGTGAAAGAGACCTGAAACCGGACGCCTACAAGCAGTGGGAGGGACTTCGGTCCTGACCGCGTACCTTTTGTATAATGGGCCAGCGAGTTAGTCTTTGCAGCAAGCTTAAGCCGATAGGTGTAGGCGCAGCGAAAGCGAGTCTGAACAGGGCGACAAGTTGCAGGGATTAGACCCGAAACCAGGTGATCTAGCCATGGACAGGTTGAAGGCCGGGTAACACCGGCTGGAGGACCGAACCCACCGTCGTTGAAAAGCCGGGGGATGATCTGTGGCTAGGGGTGAAAGGCCAATCAAACCTGGAGATAGCTGGTTCTCCGCGAAAGCTATTTAGGTAGCGCGTCGCGTATCGCCCACGGGGGTAGAGCACTGGATGGGCTAGGGGGCCTCGCGGCTTACCAAACCCAACCAAACTCCGAATACCGTGGAGCGCAATCGCGGCAGACAGTCTCAGGGTGCTAAGGTCCTGGGACGAAAGGGAAACAGCCCTGACCGCCAGCTAAGGCCCCCAAGTTGCGACTAAGTGGGAAAGGATGTGGGAAGGCCAAGACAACCAGGAGGTTGGCTTAGAAGCAGCCATCCTTTAAAGAAAGCGTAACAGCTCACTGGTCTAGACAAGCCGTCCTGCGCCGAAGATGTAACGGGGCTCAAGTCGCACGCCGAAGCTGCGGGTTTCAGGGATCGAGTATCGGGCATCGGGGCTTCTCTCCCGTCATCGGGAGGGAGGCGCCGGCCGGATGCCGAATCGGCAAGGATGCCGGATCGTATGCGGCCGGGGAGCGGGTTTTGCTTCCCCGGTTCCCGATCCTCGATTCCTGGAGCGGTAGCGGAGCGTCGCCTAGGCCTGCGAAGGCATGCTGTGAGGCATGCTGGAGGTATGGCGAGTGAGAATGCTGGCATGAGTAGCGACAAAGAGTGTGAGAGACACTCTCGCCGAAAGCCCAAGGGTTCCTGCGCAAGGCTAATCCGCGCAGGGTGAGTCGGCCCCTAAGGCGAGGCCGAAAGGCGTAGTCGATGGGAACCAGGCGAACATTCCTGGACCTTCCGGTGGTGACGGATGGCGTAAGTGGTCGCGGCTTAACGGATTGTCGCGGCGGCGAAGCCGTCCCGGGAAATAGCCCCGGAGCAAGACCGTACCCGAAACCGACACAGGTGGGCAGGTAGAGCATACCAAGGCGCTCGAGAGAACAACGCTGAAGGAACTCGGCAAAATGCTCCCGTAACTTCGGAAGAAGGGAGCCCGGTTCGTGGGCAACCACGGGCCGGGGGCACAGACCAGGGGGTGGCGACTGTTTACTAAAAACACAGGGCTCTGCGAAGTCGACAAGACGACGTATAGGGTCTGACGCCTGCCCGGTGCCGGAAGGTTAAGAGGAGAGGTGAGAGCTTTGAATCGAAGCCCCGGTAAACGGCGGCCGTAACTATAACGGTCCTAAGGTAGCGAAATTCCTTGTCGGGTAAGTTCCGACCTGCACGAATGGCGTAACGACTTCCCCGCTGTCTCCAGCGTTGGCTCGGCGAAATTGAATTCTCCGTTAAGATGCGGAGTACCCGCGGTCAGACGGAAAGACCCCGTGCACCTTTACTACAGCTTCGCAGTGGCTCTAGGGGATGACTATGTAGGATAGGCGGGAGGCTTCGAAGCGTGGGCGCTAGCTCGCGTGGAGCCAACCTTGAAATACCGCTTTTTTGTTCTCTGGTGTCTAACCGCGGCCCGTGAATCCGGGTCCGGGACCCTGCGTGGTGGGTAGTTTGACTGGGGCGGTCGCCTCCTAAAGCGTAACGGAGGCGCACAATGGTGAGCTCAGGCTGGTCGGAAATCAGCCGCAAGAGTGCAATGGCATAAGCTCGCCTGACTGCGAGGCCGACGGGCCGAGCAGAGACGAAAGTCGGTCATAGTGATCCGGTGGTTCCGAGTGGAAGGGCCATCGCTCAACGGATAAAAGGTACGCCGGGGATAACAGGCTGATACCCCCCAAGAGTCCCCATCGACGGGGGTGTTTGGCACCTCGATGTCGGCTCATCACATCCTGGGGCTGAAGCAGGTCCCAAGGGTTCGGCTGTTCGCCGATTAAAGTGGTACGTGAGCTGGGTTTAGAACGTCGTGAGACAGTTCGGTCCCTATCTGCCGTGGGTGTACGAGACTTGAGAGGACCTGCTCCTAGTACGAGAGGACCGGAGTGGACGACCCTCTGGTGGACCGGTTGTCGCGCCAGCGGCACAGCCGGGTAGCTACGGTCGGAAGAGATAACCGCTGAAAGCATCTAAGTGGGAAACTCCCCTCGAAACGAGGTCTCGCATGAGAGTCGTGGAAGACCACCACGTCCATAGGCCGGGAGTGGAAGCGCAGCAATGTGCGAAGCGGACCGGTCCTAATCGCTCGAACGGCTCCAGATCCGCGCCCGCAAACAGGGCGGGCGTCGCCGGCGAAGACACAGCAATCGGGAAAGGAAGGACGCATCCGGACGATGCGTTGGCTTGGCGGTTATGGCGCGGGTGAAACACCCGATCCCATCCCGAACTCGGTAGTGAAAGCCCGCAGCGCCGATGGTACTGCGTCTTAAGGCGCGGGAGAGCAGGTCGCTGCCAAGCCAACCCATCGCCCGGCGCGTCCGTCCTCTGCCAATGCCTCGATTGCACCCGTTGTCGCGGGGTGGAGCAGTCCGGTAGCTCGTCAGGCTCATAACCTGAAGGTCGTAGGTTCAAATCCTACCCCCGCAACCAAACCAAGCCCTTGAAAACAGTGATGTTTTCGAGGGCTTTTTGATTCTGGGAATTCGGCGAAAACTAGCCCTGTCAACACATGGTCAACACCGCAACGCGGGAGCGGCATACATGGTACCGGTGGCGGCATAGGGGATACGGCTGTCGCCGAAAGGCATTGCGGAGCCGGATGGGCTCGTAAGGCGGATGCGGGAATCCGGGTCAACGGGGCCGGATCAACAGGCCGTGTCGACGGGATCGGTGTTTGGAGAGGCCGTGTTGACAGGACCGGTGTTGCCTGACGCGGCGGTGTTGACTGGGCCTGGATGTCTGCGGCTCGGGTCGCGGACGGCATTACCGACGATCTCCTTGGATTTGAACCGGGGCGATAACTCGATACAGGCACCCGCGCCCGCCAAGCCTGCGATGAATTGGAACGCGAAGCCGGCTGCCAGCGGGTAGTGCAGCTGTACCTGAAGTCGCACGGAGCTCATACATGGATGAATTGATCGCTTTGGCGGTTTCGGTTTTTTCGGGCGTGATGGCTGGCGTGATCGTCAGTCTGGTCACTCTGTGGTTGGCCGCGCGGCAGCGTGCCGGAGAAGAGAGGCGGGCGGAGGCGACGCGAAGGGAAGCAATTCTGGCCGGGATTGGACGTGAGTTGCAATGGAACCGTTCTGCCACCAGGACAACGCTGGATGCCACCAACGCCCATTACATGATCGGCAGGCTGGCCACCGTTGCGTTCGAACGACACGGTTCGGAACTGGTAACGATCGCGCCGGACAGCGTTGCAGTCGTCTTCGAGCATTACTCGACGGTCGGCACGGTAAGAGAGGGCATCCGAATTTTTGCAGGGCCGCCAGGACGTGAGGCGGATGAAAAACTGGGCCGGCTATGGATCGAAATGTCGGACAAGGCCCGCGTGGAAGTCAGCAATTCGGCAACGAGAGCCCTGAAGTGCCTGGGACTTCCGCTGGAACTGCAACACAGCGTCGATAAGGAGGACGGGCCAATATGAGTTGAGATTGTGGATGCCGGTAGCGTGTCGGAGCCAGCGTTCGCAAAGATGCTTTCCTGGTCGAGCGTGGGGTGGCTGCTGGGAATTGCGGGGCCGTCTTGGCCAATAGGGATGGTTGCGGTGGAGGCCGAGACTGTCAGGCCTACAATCAGTCCAGCTGGCCATCCCGCCCGAGCGCCTTGTCGCGCACCGCCTGCTCCAGGGCCCGGAATGGCGGCAGGTCCTCGGCCGAGCGCCGGGCGACGAAGCCCGAGCGGTAGCGGTAGCGCCCGATGTCGACCGGCAGGGGCCGGACGAGGCCGCCGGGCAGGCGCTCCAGCAGCTCCGTCGAGAGCCAGGCGAGCCACGGGCCGGTCGCCAGGGCAAGGAGGCCGGCGGCGCCAAGGCGCAGCACGGTGACGATGCCTGCGGGCCCCGCCCCGCGCAGCTGCGCCAGGATCGCGGCGAGCGACGGGCGGGTATCGTCGAGGGAGGCGGGCGCCGGCCAGTCGAAGTCGATCCACGGGTAGCGCGCGAGATCTTTCGGGGCGACGGTTCCGGCGAACAGCGGATGATCGCGCCAGGCGACGATGCCGGCGGTCATGTCGAGGAACCGCTCGCGGCGCAGGAACGCCGGCAGGGGTTCGTCGGTGTCGATGCCGCCGCAATGCAGGTCGCAGTCTCCGTCGGCGAGGCGGCGCAGCCCCTCGGCGCGGGTGGCGCTCCGTATCCGGAGCTCGACGGCGGGGAAGGTCTCCCGGAGGCGGGCCGCGGCCCGTGCGAGAACGGTCTCGATCCACGGCGGCGTCGCTGTCACGCGGAACACGCCGGTGCGCCCGGACCGGGCGGCCTCGATGGCCCGCTCGGCGGCCTCGATCTCGGCAAGGATGCGCCGGGCGCGCTCCACGGCCGTGGCCCCGAGCGCCGTCGGACGCACGCCGAGCGGCAGGCGCTCGAACAGCTTTCCGCCGAAGCGCTGCTCGAGCCGGGCGATGTCGCGGGTGAGCGTGGGCTGGGTGACATTCGAGCGCTTGGCGGCCGCACCGATCGTGCCCGTCTCGGCGACGGCAAGCAGCCTGAGCAAGTCCGTTCGTCTCTCGAACATGGCGTCGTTCCCCGAGTTGGGGCGGCCGGCCGCATGTTCCCTCGGGTTACATGTGGGGGTGCGCCGGCGTCATTTAAACCGTCTCCGGGCGCCCGGACCTGCCCGGCTCCGGGGACGGGGCAGGAACCGGGGGTTTCCGCCGCGGCGGGCGCTTCGCCATACGCGCTGCGTATGGATTTTGCCGCAAACGGCATTTTCATTTTGCGCGTCGTGCCGCTAATCGCATCGGCCCTTGGCGCGGCGCCCGGACACGGACAGGAGGGGTCCGCCGCGCGGAAGGCAGGGTCATGGCCGGAAGCGGGCGGCGGAGATTGCAGGACGGCGGGCGGCATGTCGTGGTCGTGGAATCGCCGGCCAAGGCGAGGACGATCGGGGCCTGGCTCGGCCCGTCATACCGGGTGATGGCGACCCGCGGTCATGTTCGCGACCTGCCGGCGAGGGCGGGCTCGGTCGATCCCGGCGACGGATTCTCGATGGTCTACGAGACCGGCAAGCGCGCCGCCCGGACGCTGGGCGCCATCGCGAAGGCGCTGGCCCGCGCCGATATCCTGGTGCTCGCCACCGACCCCGACCGGGAGGGCGAGGCGATCGCCTGGCAGGTGCTGAGCTGGCTCGCCGAACGGGACGCGGTCGGGGACCGGCCGGTGGTCCGGGCGGTCTTCCACGAGGTCACGCCGGCGGCGGTGCGCCGGGCCCTGGTCCGGCCCCGGGCCATCGACATGGATCTTGTGCGGGCCTGGCAGGCGCGCCGGGCGCTCGACTACCTGGTGGGCTACGGCCTGTCGCCGGTCCTGTGGCGCAAGCTGCCGGGCTGCCGCTCGGCGGGGCGGGTGCAGTCGGTGGCGCTGCGGCTGGTCTGCGAGCGCGAGGCGGAGATCGAGGCCTTCGCGCCGCAGGTGTACTGGACGGTCGAGGCGGAGTTGGCGGCGCAGGACGGCGCGCCGTTCCCGGCGACGCTGTGCAGGCTGGACGGAGAGGGGATCGACGATGCGGGGCTTGCGTCGGAGAGGATGGCGAAGGATGCCGTGGAGCGGATCCGCGCGGGGACCTTCGCGGTCTCGTCGGTCGAGCGCGGCACGCTCAGGCGCCAGCCGCTGCCGCCCTTCACCACCGCGACCCTGCAGCAGGAGGCGTCTCGGCGTCTCGGCTTCGGCATCGGCGAGACCATGGCGGTCGCCCAGCGCCTCTACGAGGGCGTCGACCTCGGCGGCGAGAGCGCCGGGCTCGTCACCTACATGCGCACCGACTCCACCGCGATGGCGACGACGGCGGCGGCGCAGGCCCGCGCCGTCGTCGGCCGGGCGTTCGGCGACGGCTACGTCCCGGCGAAGCCGCATGTCCACCGGTCCCGCGCCCGCCACGTCCAGGAGGCGCACGAGGCGATCCGGCCGACCGACTTCGAACGAACGCCGGAGGATCTCGGAGGACGCCTCGACCGGGCGGCGGTGCAGCTCTACGGGCTGATCCGCGACCGGGCGCTGGCCAGCCAGATGCCGGAGGCCCGGTTCGACCGGGTGCGGCTGGAGATCGCCTCGAAGGCGGGCGATATCGTGCTCGAGGCGTCCGGCTCGTCCCTCGCATTCGACGGCCATCTCCGGGTCTGGGACGGCGATGGCGATGAAGGCGCCGGAGGCGGGGATCCGGCTCTCGCGGCGCTGGAGACGGGAACCCGGGTATCGGCGGCCCCGGCGCCGCCTCGGGGCCGCGCCACGCAGCCCCCGCCGCGCTACACCGAGGCGGGGCTGGTGCGCCGGCTTGACGAGCTCGGCATCGGCCGGCCCTCGACCTGGGCGGCGATCCTCGCCGTGCTGCGGGAGCGCGAATACGTCCTGCTCCACCGGCGGCGCTTCGTGCCGACCGAACGCGGACGGGTGGTCACCGCCTTCCTGGAGGACTTCTTCGGGCAATGGGTGGAGTACGGCTTCACCGCCGCCATGGAGACCGACCTCGACCGCGTCGCCGGCGGCAGCCTCGCCTGGCGCGGCATGCTGAAGCGGTTCTGGGACCGGTTCCACCCGGCGCTGGAAGAGGCCGGAACGCTGGAGCGGGCGACGATCCGCAGGGCGGTCGAGACCCGCCTCGAAGGCTTCCTGTTCGGCAGCGGTTCCGGCCGCAGGCGCTGCCCGTCCTGCGGCGGGGGCGAGCTGGAACTCCGGCTCGGCCGCCACGGCCCCTTCGTCGGTTGCGCCGGCTATCCCGAATGCGGCTACCGCCGCCGGCTGCCGGCGGCCGAGGACGACGGCTACACCGGACCGCGCGGCCTCGGGACCGATCCGGAGACCGGCCTCGCCGTCACCCTGAGGCGGGGTCCCGTCGGATGGTATGTGCAGCGCGGCGACGGCAAGGGCGCCGGGACCGTCGCCGCGGGCGGCAAGCCGGAGCGGATGTCGCTGCCGGCGTCGATGGCGCCGGAGACGGTCGACCTCGATCTCGCCCGGCGCCTGCTGGCGCTGCCCCGCATCGTGGGACGCCATCCCGGGACCGGCCAGCCGATCCGCGCCGGCATCGGCCGCTACGGCCCCTGGCTGCGCCACGAGGACACCTACGCCGCCATCCCGGCCGACGAGGACGTGCTTACGATCGGGATCAACCGGGCCGTCGCCCTGGTCACGGACAAGGAGATCAGGGAGAGCCGCGCCCGGGGTCCGAAGCAGGTGCTGAGGCGGCTCGGGCGCCACCCCGGGGACGGCGCGCCGGTGTGGCTCAAGACCGGCCATTACGGTCCCTTCGTCGCCCACCGGCGGCGCTACGCCGGGGTGCCGGAGGACCTGGCGCTCGATACCCTGACCCTGGAGCAGGCGGTCGATCTCCTCGAGCGGTGACGCGGGGCCGGAAGCGGGGCCGAAACGGCATGCGGCGCGCGGACATCACCCGAACACGCCGCAGCCCCCGATCGACGGATGCAAACAGCGCGCGACCAGCGCGACGGCGATGCCGGCGATCACGGCGAGCGGGGGCAGTTCCATCAGCCCGCGCATGGCGCCGCGGCCGGTGAAGGGCAGGAAGGACGTGGCGGCGTGGAACCGCTCGTACGCCGGATCGCCCGCGGCCAGCTTGCGCAGATCCTGGAGCCGGCAGCTCACGAGGGAGAAGACCGCGATCCCGCCGAAGAACGCGACATCGCTCGCATGGCCGTTCGGGACGGCATGGGCAAGCGCCATCACGCTCACGCCCATGAACAGCGGGTGGCGCGTGATCCGATGCGCACCGGCCGGTTGCTCACGGGGCGTTCCGGCGGCCGATCCCGGAACCGGCTTCAACAAGAGGCCCGCCACGAGCAACACGAGTCCGATCGCGTTCGCGAGCCCCAGGAGCCATTCAACGGTACCGGAGGCCGGCACGGCCCACAGCTGCGGCCCGAGGTGGCGATGGGTGAAGTAGTGGTGGAAGAGCGGCACGAAGAACAGCAGGGCGACGACCGAATACGCGGCAAGGAACCGCTTTTCCCCGAACCGCGCGACCAGCCGGGCGCGGATCGTCCGGCTCGAGAGCAGCATGTGGCTCGATGCGAGGAGCAGCAGGAGCACGACGATGACGGCGGTGTCTTTCATCGGGCCGTCTCCGGTTCCAGCTCCCGTGTCGCGGACCCGGCGCGGTCGCGCGTTCCGGAGCCGGCGCCACTTCGATGCAGCGCCCGGTCCGGCGGGCGAGAGTGGGCAGCTTCTTCGCCGCCGGCGGCCCGGTGCACGGGCGAAACGGGCGTCTCCGGCGCGTCCTCCCGGTTCCGTTCCCCGCTGCGGCGCCGATGGGCGTCGATGACGATCTCGCCTTGCCCGGTCATGCGCCGCCCGCGGGCCCCATCGGGTCCACGCGCAGCACGGTATTGGTGTAAACGGCCGGGTCTCACGCGTCGTCCGGCCGGGCCATGCGGTAGCCGACCCCACGCTCGTTGACGATGTAGGCCGGGCTGGCCGCGTCGTCGCCGAGCTTGCGGCGGAGCTTCTTCACGAAGCTTCGCACCAGGTCCGTATCGCCGTTGTGGCGCCCGCCCCACACCTCGCGCAGCAGGGCATCGAAGGTCGACACCCGTCCGGCGTTGCGCGACAGCACGCGGAGCAGCTCGTACTCGGTCGCGGTCAGCTCTACCGGCCGGCCGGCCACGCTCACCCGGCGTTCCTCGTAGTGGATCTCCAGCCCGCCCAGCAGGTAGGGCTCGGGCTCGGCCTGCTTGCGCAGCGCGGCCCGGATGCGCGCCCTCAGCTCCATCGGCGAGAACGGCTTGACGATGTAGTCGGCGGCGCCGGCCTCCAGCGCCCGCACGACGGTCTCGTCGCGGCCGTAGCCGGAGATGAAGATCACCGGCAGGCCGGCGAGCTCGGGAACCCGCTCCATCAGCGCGATGCCGTCGGTCCCGGGCAGCATCAGGTCGAGCAGGACCAGCCGGGGCCGCCCGGTCTGGATCAGGCCGGACACCTCCTCCGGATCGCCGGTCACCACCGGGGCGTATTCCGAGTCGGCGAGCGCGTCGCGCACGTAGCGCAGCGTCTTCGGGTCGTCGTCCACCACAAGGACGGGTATCGGCTCCAGCCCGTCCCGGGGTGCGGGCCGGCCGGCCGGGGCGAGTCCCGCCGCGGCGCCCTCGCCGGCCGCCCCGGCCACCGGCAGCGTGAACGTCACCTCGGTGCCCTGGCCCGCGCCGCCGCTCGCGACCCGAATGCGCCCGCCATGGGCCTCGACCAGCCCCTTGCAGATCGCCAGGCCGAGGCCGGCCGCGCCGAGCGCGCCCTCGCCGTCGCCGCCCGCGATGCCGCCATGCTTGCGAAACAGGTGCGGCAGCCGCTCCGGCGCCACGCCCCGGCCCTCGTCGGCGACCGAGATCGCGACGTGGACACCCTCGCGCACCGCGGTGACCCGGATGGGCGAGGTCTCCGGGGCGTGCCGGGCGGCGTTGGAGAACAGGTTGTTCAGCACCTGGACGATGCGCCGCCGGTCGGCCATCGCGCGCGGCAGGTCCGGCGGCAGGTCGACCGACACGCTGTGCCGGCCGCCGCCGCTCAGGAAGGTGTTCCGGGCCCGCTCCACCAGGGCCGCGACGTCGACCGGCTCAGGCGACACCGAGAGCGTGCCCGAGTCGATGCGCCCGACATCCAGCAGGTCGCCGATCAGCCCGCGCATGTGATCGGCCTGCTCGTCGACGATGCGGAAGAACTCGCGCATCTCGGCCGGCTCGAGCTCCGGTTCGGCGGTCAGCGCGGTGGCGGCAGACCCCTTGATCGAGGTCAGCGGCGCGCGCAGCTCATGGCCCACCATGCCCAGGAACTCGGCCCGCAGACGGTCGAGCTCCTCGAGCGGCGCGAGGTCCTGCAGGGTGACCACCACCGACTCGACCGCGCCGTCCGCCGAACGGATCGGCGTCGCGTTGACCAGCGTGGTGACGCTGCGCCCGTCCGGGACCGAGAGCTCGATCTCCTCCGCGCGCACCGTCTCGGCATCGCGGAACTCGTCGGCGAGCGGGAGCTCGTCGAGCCGGACCTCGCGCCCGTCGCCGCGCCGGCAGGTCATGACCTCCAGCAGTTGCTCCGGCGGGCTGTCCGGACTGCACAGCTCCCCGACGATTCGCCGCGCCTCGCGGTTGAACGACACCGGCCGGCCGGTCCGGGCATCGAACACCACCACCCCGACCGGCGAGGTGTCGACCAGGGCCTCCAGGTCGGCCCGGGCCCGCTGCTCGTCGCGGTGGGTGCGCGCGTTGGCGACCGCCGTCGCCGCCTGCGAGGCGAACAGCACCAGGACCTCCTCGTCCTCCTCCGTGAACTCCCGCCCGCCTTCCTTCTCGCCGAGAAAGAAGTTGCCGACATGCACCCCCCGGTGGCGCATCGGCATGGCCTGCAGGGTCTTCGACAGCGTCAGCTCCTCGGCATAGCCGAGCGAGCGGAGGTAGGCCGGCAGGTCCGCCAGCCGCAGCGCCCCCGGAAGGTCCCGGAGGTGCTCGAAGAACCGGTGGCCGGGCGGCCACTGGGCCATGTGCCGGCGCTCCTCCGTCGACAGGCCGGGGGCGATGAACTCCTGGATCGCGCCGGCCTCGTCGACGGTCGCGATCATGCCGTAGCGCGCGCCGGTCAGCGCGCAGGCGCTGTCGACGACCTCGCGCAGGACGGTGTCGAGGTCGAGGCTCGCGCTGATGCGCAGGATTGCCGCGCTGAGCGCGGAGATGCGCCCGCGCAGCGCCGCGTTCTCCTGCCTCAGCCCGTCGGGACCGTTCATCCGCCCATCCTCCGTCCATACCTCCCCGGCCCGGCGCGCGGCCGGGTTCGACTCCGCCTGCCGGACGCGGTGCGCCGGTCCGAATCGGGGCCCGAATCGGGGTCCGAATCGGGGTCCCGCCGGGACGCGCCGGTGCCGACGATGGCGGCGCGGGGTGCATCCGGAGCAGAATCTACCCGAAAAGACACGATAATACCACGCAAATCGCGCAACTATTCACACCACGGTCACACCCAATCTGCTTAACTGAGCGGGCATGCATCTTCGCGCCGTAAAGCTGCGGCGAATCTTCCGAAAGGACACGCCACGGTCCGTGGCGTGCGGCGTTCAATTGGGGAAGTGCCGATGTCATTGACGATATTGGGGGATTCCGTCGACACCGCAGAGGAGCCTGTCGGCACCGTAAATAAGAGAGCCGAGAGCCGAGAGCCGAGAGCCGAGAGCCGAGAGCCGAGAGCCGAGAGCCGAGCCGTGTCCCTGGCGAGGCTCGCCGCCTAGACCATCCCCGCCCTCACGGGCGAACCCCCTCCGAAGCGACACCGGCCTTTCCGCCGCCGCCGCGCCGGCGGCGTCCGCATGTCCCGGTCCGGGCGCCCGCGGGGCGGGGCGCGCCGTGTCCGGGCTGAGCGCGGCCCCGCGAGGCGCGCCGCCGGAGTCCGCCCCGCCCGTTCCGGGCGGCCTTCCTCCGGACCGGGCCGCAGCGACCGGCGCCGGGCATGCGGGGCCGTTCGGAGGCCTTCGCCCGGCGCTCTTCCGGGCCGCGGCCTGCCTGGTGGTGGCGGTCGCCGCCTTCCTGGCCCTGCCCGGCGGGGCGTCGGCGCAGGAAAACCCGGTCTCCCCTTCCTGGTCGCTCACGCCCTCCGGCCTCTCGGACGGCGACCGGTTCCGGCTGATCTTCGTCACGTCGACGACGCGCAACGCCCGCTCGTCCAACATCGGCGTCTACAACACCTTCGTGCAGGACCACGCGGCGGCGGGGCACCTGGCAATCCGGCCCTACAGCTCGCAGTTCCGGGTCGTGGGGTCGACGGCCGCGGTCGATGCCCGCGACAACACCAGCACCACCGGGAGAGGGGTGCGCATCTACTGGCTGAACGGCACCAAGGTCGCCGACCACAACTCGGACTTCTACAACGGAAACTGGGACGACGAGGCGAACCCGAAGGACGAGTCGGGGAGCGCGATCTCACCCTCGGACCTGATAGTATTCACGGGAAGCAAGGACAACGGAACCGAGGACTTTGACGGAAGCAGCAACAGCCGCGCATTGGGACAAGGCTCGGTAGCCTACGGAATACCCAACCACTCGCTCACCCAAATCACCCCGCTCTCTGGGCTCTTCCGCGCTTCGACGACCACGGGAAACTTCTACGCCCTCTCCCCGGTGTTCACGGTCACCTCGGCTCCGGCGATCACCGACGTGAGCGTGACCTCGCGGCCGGCCGACGGCACCGACACCTTCAAGCACGGCGAGCGGGTCGAGATCACCTTCACCTTCAACCAGGCGGTGGAGGTGCGCAACAAGGGCACCGGCGGCGGCAACGTGTACATCAACGTTTCGGTGGGGAACGAGGGCCACTTCAACCAGCAAACGAACTATTTCCGCCAGGACCATCCCCGCAAGCTCGTCTTCGCCTTCACGGTGACGGTGAGCCACGTCGACGGCAACGGGTTCTGCATCGGCTCGGCGTGCGGCAATGACAATATCAAGCTCCAGAACACCGGCGCCATCGTCGCGACCGCGGACGATGTCGCCGCGAGGAGGGGCTACGGCGCGGTGCAAACGAGCTGGAACCTCGCCGGCGGTCGCGACGGCCTGACGGGCGGGGTGTGCGATCGTCACCCCGCGGTGCGCGACGCCATCGTGGCGAAGATTTCCGCGACCGACACCTGCGACGAGGTGACCGATGCGCAGGTCAACGCCATCGGGTCGCTCGACCTCTCCGGCGAGAGCATCGGTTCGCTGCACAAGCGGGACTTCGAGGGGCTCACGGCGCTGCACACGCTCGACCTGTCGGACAACGCGCTCGACCACCTGCCGGGCGACCTGTTCGAGCCTCTGGACGACACTCTGCGCACGCTCAAGCTCAACAGGAACCCGCTCGGCGCGCTCCCGGCCGGCCTGTTCGACGGCCTCACCGGGATAAGGACGCTGGACCTCGCCGATACCGGGCTCGCGGAGCTGCCCGCGGGGCTGTTCGCGGACCTCGATCGGCTGGAGACGCTGCGTCTTGTGGAGAACCGCTTGCGGGCGTTCCCCGCGGCCGCGCTGGCCGACGTGGCGGGGACGCTCGAGGAGCTGTTCATGCGCGACAACGACATCGCGTCGATTGCCGCGGGCGACCTCGACGGGTTTGGCGAGCTTCAACGGCTGGCGCTGAGCGACAACGCGCTCGCCTCGCTTCCCGCCGGGCTGTTCGACGACGCCACGGAGCTGTACGAGCTGAAGCTGGACAACAACGCGCTCGCCTCGCTGCCGGACGACCTGCTGCGCCCGCTGACGAAGCTGCGGACGGTGTGGCTCGGGGGCAACCCCGGGTTCGACGGGTTCGCGCCGGCGGTCGAGGCGATTCCCGCGCAGAGCGTCGAGCGGCGCGCGCGGGTCGAGCTGGAGGCGGAGACGGGCACGAGCCCCTGGGGCGACAACGTGACCTGGTCGTGGACGCAGACCGACAGCAGCGGCACGACGGTGACGCTCAACGATGCGGACACCGCGACCCCGTGGTTCGACGCGCCGCGTGTCGATGACGAGACGGTGTTCGCCTTCGAGGCGACGGCGACGGGCCGGGGCACCAGCGGCGGGGGCGCCAGCGAGGGCGCCGCGACGGTGCAGGTCACGGTGCCGGGGCAACCCTCGATCGTCGACGTGAGCGTGACCTCGCGCCCGGCCGACGGCTCCAACACCTTCAAGCGCGGCGACCGTATCGAGGTCACCGTCACCTTCAGCGAGCCGGTGCAGTTTCTAAAGCGGAATAGTGCTCTTGGGGCAGCCATCAACCTGATCTTTGACGTTACACCGGAACGTGCCGGTTTTGATCGTCAGGACCATCCGAACAAGCTGATTTTCGCCAGGGATGTGTTCGATGGCGAAAGCGACACTGGAGGTTTTTGGATCGGGGCGCTCGATACCGTCGCCCTCACCTCCACCATATCCGTATTCGGCGGCTCATTGCTCATCGCGGTCTCCGACGACACGAACGCCCGTCGGATCTTCGACGTCAAGCAGACGACGTGGCGCGTCAACGGCAACAGGGATGCCCCGACCGGCGGCGTGTGCGACCGCCAGCACAAGGTGCGCGACGCCATCGTGGCGGCGGTCTCCGCGGCCGACACCTGCGCCGATGTCACCGACACGCACCTTGCCGGCATCGCGTCGCTCGACCTCTCCGGCAAGGGCATCGATTCGCTGCGCAAGCGGGACTTCGAGGGCCTCGCCGGGCTGACCGAACTCAACCTGTCGGGCAATGCGCTCGACTACCTGCCGGGCAACCTGTTCGATCACGTCGCCACGCTCACCGGCCTCAAGCTGAACGCCAACGCCGCCCTCGCCGCGCTGCCCGCGAGCCTGTTCGGCCGGCTGGCGGCGCTGGAGGAGCTGGAGCTGAGGGCGAACGCGCTGACCGCGCTGCCCCGGCGCGTGTTCGACAGGCTGACGGCGCTGCGGGGGCTGGACCTGCGGCGGAACGGGCTGACCGCGCTGAGCGCGGTGGTGTTCGACGATCTCACCGAACTGCGCCGGCTCAAGCTCGCCCAGAACGCCCTCACCTCGCTGCCCGACGGCGTGTTCGGGGCGCTCGCGAAGCTGGAGGACGGGGGGCTGTCGCTCGGCGACAACCCCGGTTCCGCGGGCTTCGTGCCGCAGATCGCGGTCGGCGCGCCGGCGCAGACGGTGCGGCCGGGGGTGCGCGTGGACCTCGAGGCCACTGCGGAGCCGAACCCGTGGGACGCGAACCTCCTGTGGTCGTGGGCGCGCACCGACACGGGCGCCGAGACGGTGACGCTGGAAGACGACGACACCCGGACGGCGCATTTCGTGGCGCCGCCCCCCGCCGCCGTGGAGATCGAGCTTGCCTTCGAGGTGACGGCGACGGGCCGGGGCACCGCGGGGGTGGCCAACCCCAGGCAGGCGACGGCGGACGCGGCGGTGACGGTGGAGGACACCGTCCCGCCGGAGCTGGCGAGGGCCAGGGTGTCTTCGTCGGGAGACCAGCTGTTTCTCCACTTCAACGAGGACCTGGACATCGGGGCGGGCGATTTCCCGGCCGACGCCTTCACCGTCAAGGCCGACGGCGTCGAGGTGGCGGCAAGTGAGGTGTTACGGAGTGCCGATGGCTTCAATGTACTGTTTCTGCAGCTGCCCGCCGCCGCGATCGGCCAGCACCAGGTCGTGACCGTGAGCTACGCGGTGCCCGCGACCGGACCGGTCATCGCGGATGTCGCCGGCAACGAAGCCCTGCCCTTCATCGACGAACCGGTCACCAACGCCTCGACCGTCGCCAACACGACCCCTCCGGTGCTGACGAGGGCCAGGGTGTCTTCGTCGGGAGACCAGCTGTATCTCGACTTCAACGAGGACTTGGACGTCGGGGCGGGCGATCCCCCGGCCGACGCCTTCACCGTCAAGGCCGACGGCGTCGAGGTGGCGGCAAGTGAGGTGTTACGGAGTGCCGATGGCTTCAATGTACTGTTTCTGCAGCTGCCGACCGCTGCGATCAAGCAGGACCAGACGGTCACGGTGAGCTACGCCGTGCCCGAGAGCGGACCGGTCATCGCGGACACCGACGGCAACGAAGCCAAGGCCTTCGACGACTACGCGGTCACCAACAACTCCACCGTGGACGCAACCCCGCCGGAGCTGGAGAGGGCCAGCGTGTTCGCATCGGGAGACCAGCTGCTTCTCTACTTCAACGAGGACCTGGACATCGGGCCGGGCGAGCTCCCCCCGGCGGATGCCTTCACCGTCAAGGCCGACGGCGTCGAGGTGGCGGTAAGTGAGGTGTTCCAGAGTACCAGTGGCTTCCATGTACTGATTCTGAATCTGCCCGCCGGCGCGATCGGCCGGGGCCATACCGTGACCGTGAGCTACGCAGTGCCCACGACCGGGACGGTCATCGCGGATGTCGCCGGCAACGAGGCCCTGGCCTTTACTGACGAACGGGTGACCAACAACTCCACCGTGTTTGTGATGGACGCCACGGGCAAGCCGACGATTTCCGGTGTGCCGCAGGTGGGCAACACGCTGAGGGCGGACATCTCCGGCATCGAGGACGACGACGGTCTGCCGGCCACACTCACCTACCGGTGGGTGCGGGTCGTTGCCGCCGGCCTGGAGACGGCTGTCGGCACGGACAGCAGCTACACGGTGTCGTCCGCGGACGTGGGCAGCACGATCAGGGTGGACGTGAGCTTCACCGACGGCGCGGGCAACCCGGAGGGTCCGCTTCCGAGCGACGCGGTGCCGGCGGTGGCGGCGGCCGGCACCTGTCCCGCCGGCAGCGACTGGCGCGCGACGCTGACGATGGGGTACCAGTCCATCGAGACCGGTTCAACGCGCACTCAACATTTCGGCTTTCGCTCCGATATCGGCGCCCTCGTCCCGGCCACGATCCCCTACGGCACGGGCTACCCCGTTACGCTACTCACTCGTACCCTGACCACAACGCGCGACGGTAACACGACCTATACGGACTCCGTGAGCTTCGGGGTATCCGGCGCCAATCTGCCCGGCGGCGATCTGCCCGACGGCACGGTCCTGAACCTGGGCGCGACGGCGCTCACGGTCGGCACGGACTCCCACTCCGGGACCGCCGGTCGGGAACAGTGGGACCTCCAAACCCTCGGCATCTCCCCGACCTGGGTGGACGGCCAGGAATTGACGGTGTGCGCGAACCTGGCCCCGGTGCTGGAGAGCGCCAGGGCGGACGGGACGTCGCTGGTCCTGACCTATGCCGAGGCTCTCGACGCGGGCTCGACCCCGGCGCCGGGCGCGTATGCGGTGACGGTGGACGGCACGGCGGCGGCGCCGTCGAGCGTGTCGGTCTCCGGCAGGACGGTGACGCTGACCCTGGCGGCGGCGGTCACCGGCGGGGAGGCCGTGACGTTGACCTACACCCCGGGGAGCAACCCGGTGCAGGACGTATCGGGCCTCGATGCCCCGGGCTTCGGGGACGAGACGGTCGTCGTCAACAACGGCGCCACGGGCGCGCCGACGATTTCCGGGGTGGCGCAGGTCGGCGGGATGCTGACGGCGGACGTCTCGGCGATCCGGGACGCCGACGGCCTGCCGTCCGGCTTCGACTACCGGTGGGTGCGGATCGCTTCCGGCGGCGGGAAGACGGATATCGGCACGAACATGAGCCGCTATTCGCCGACATACGCGGACGTGGGCAGCACGATCGGGGTCGAGGTGAGCTTCACCGACGGCAAGGGCTACCCGGAGGGTCCGCTTGCGAGCGCCGACACGGCGGCGGTGACGGCGCCGACGACGACCGGCACCTGTCCCGCGGACAGCGACTGGCGCGCAACACTGACGATAGGGTACTTATTCGAAACGCTCACAGATGTTCTCGTCCAAAGGTTCGGCTATGACGTCGATACTACGGATTTCGGCGCCCTCGACCTGGTCACGATCCCCTACGCGCCGGACTACACCGTTACGAAAATCACTCGTAACTTGCTCACATTGCTAGACGGAAACACGATCGATCAAGACTCCCTGAACTTCACGGTAACCGGCGGCGATCTGCCCGACGGCACGGTCCTGAACTTCGGCGCGACGGTGCTCACGGTCGACACGGACTCCGCCACCCTGACCGCCGGTCAGGAACATTGGAGCCTCCTTGCCCTCGGCCTATCCCCGACCTGGGTGGGCGGCGAGGACTACACGGTGTGCGCGAACCTGCCGCCGGGTCTGGAGAGCGCCACGGTGGAGGGGACGTCGCTGGTCCTGACCTATACCGAAGATCTCGACGCGAGCTCGGTTCCGCTGCCGGGCGCCTATTCGGTGACGGTGGACGGCACGGCGGCGGCGCCGTCGAGCGTGTCGGTTTCCGGCAATACGGTGACGCTGACCCTGGCGGAGGCGGTCACCGCCGGGCGGAGCGCGACGGTGACCTACACCCCGGGGAGCAACCCGGTGCAGGACGGATCGGGCCTCGATGCCCTGCCCCTCACCGGCGAAGAGGTCGACATCCGGGACGAAACCCCGCCGGAACCGGCGAGCGCCGCGGTGCCGACACAAGGCGACAGGCTCACCCTCAGCTTCAACGAGGACCTCGACATCGGGCCGGCCAGGGTCCCGCCGCCCGGCGCCTTCACCGTCAAGGCCGACGGCGTCCCGGTGACGGTGCAGTCCGTGGTGGGCGCCAGTCTTGACACGTTGCTCCTGACTCTGTCGTCCACGATCAAGCAGGGCCGGACGGTCACGGTGGACTACACCGTGCCCGGCGACGACGACAATCCCCTCCAGGATGTCGGCGGCAACAAAACCGGGAACTTCACCTTCGCGGTCGACAACAAGTCCACCGTGGAGGGAACCCCGCCGGAGCCGGCGAGCGGCACTGTGCCGGCAGAGGGCAACGAACTCACCCTCACCTTCACCGAGGACCTCGACATTGCGGCGGTTCCCCCGGCCAGCGCCTTCACGGTCAAGGCCGACGGCGTCGAGTGGCGGTGCAATCCGTGGCGGCCTCCCTTTCTGACACGTTGGCTCTGAGTCTGTCGTCCACGATCAAGCAGGGCCGGACGGTCACGGTGGACTACAAGGCGCCCGCGACCAATCCCATCCGGGATGTCGCCGGCAACGAGGCCGCGGCGTTCACCGACTTCGCGGTCGACAACAATTCCACCGTGGAGGGAAACCCGCCGGTCCCGGCGAGCGCCGAGGTGCTGGCAGTGGGCGACAACCTCTCGCTCACCTTCAACGAGGACCTCGACATCGGGCCGGGCAAGAATCCCCCGGCCAGCGCCTTCACCGTCAAGGCCGACGGCGTCGAGGTGGCGGTGCAATCCGTGTTGGCCGCCACTCTTGACACGTTGGTTCTGCGTCTGCCGACCGACGCGATCGGTGCGCGCCAGATCGTGACCGTGAGCTACGCCGTGCCCGCGACCGGGACGGTGATCGCGGACACCGCCGGCAACGAGGCCGTGGGCTTCGAGGACTTCCCGGTCACCAACAATTCCACGGTCGCCAACACCACCCCGCCGGTCCCGGCGAGCGGCGAGGTGCTGGCAGCGGGCGACAACCTCTCGCTCGCCTTCAACGAGGACCTTGACATCGGGCCGGTCAGGGTTCCCCCGGCCAGCGCCTTCACCGTCAAGGCCGACGGCGTCGAGGTGGCGGTGCAGTCCGTGGTGGCCTCCCTTTCTGACACGCTGGCTCTGAGACTTTCGGCCACGATCGGTGCGCGCCAGATCGTGACCGTGAGCTACGCCGTGCCCACGACCGGCACGGTGATCGCGGACGAGGCCGGCAACGAAACCTTGGCCTTCACCGACTTCCCGGTCACCAACAATTCCACGGTCGCGAACACCACCCCGCCGGTCCCGGCGAGCGGCGCAGTGCCGGCATCGGGCGCCAGCCTCACGCTCACCTTCAACGAGGACCTCGACATCGCGGCGGACAGTCTCCCGCCGCCCGGCGCCTTCATGGTCAAGGTCAAGGCCGTCGGCGCCGACGACGACGAGGTGACGGTGGAGTCCGTGGCGCTCGGCACCGGTCCGGACCGCTTCGTCCTGACTCTGCCCGATGAGGCGATCAAGCAGTGCCATACGGTCACGGTGGACTACACCGTGCCCGCGACCAATCCCATCCGGGACACGGATGACAACGACGCGGCGGGATTCACCGGCTTCGCGGTCGCCAACAACTCCACGGTCGAGTGTCCCAGCCTCAACCCTCCGGTGTTCCCGGACCCCGACCCCCGGGAGTTCACCGTCAATGAAAACACGCGGGGGGGCACCGCCATCGGCGCACCGGTGACCGCGACGGACGCGGACGGCGACATCCTCACATACAGTCTTCAGACCGATGGTGTGCCCTTCGCGACGCACTTCACCATAGACGCGGCGACGGGGCAGCTGCGGAACAAGAAGGCCCTCGATTACGAAGCCGGAGGCACCTCGCGGCCGAACATGCTGGGCATCATCGTGGTCGCCGACGATGGCAGGGGGCGCACGGCGCGGATCACGGTGGTGGTGGACGTCATCGACCTGCCCGAGCCGCCGGGTCCGCCGGGGGATTTGACGGTGACGGGCTCCGGAACCACGAGCCTGCTGGTGACGTGGACGGCGCCTCCGAACGAGGGGCGCCCTGACATCCTGCACTACGACGTCCAGTACCGCGAGGCGGGCGGCGAGTGGATGGACGGCCCGCAGGACGTCACCGACACGGAAGCGACCGTCACGCCGGTCGATGCGGGCAAGTCCTACGACGTGCGGGTGCACGCAACCAACGCCGATGGCGACGGCCAATGGGCGCTCTGGAGCGCGGACGGGGCCGTGCCGGTCACCATCGAGGCGCGGTTCGACAGCATCGGCGGGGGGCTGGAGGACCTCGACTTCACCCTGACGCGGCAGGGCGACACGACGGACGCGCTGGTCGCGACGGTGACCATCGTCCAGGACCAGTCCTGGCTGGGCGATTCGGACCTCGAGCACGAGGTGACCTTCGAGGCCGGCGAGGCCACCGCGCCGCTGACGATCGCGGCGACGAAGTTCTCGTTTGCCCCCACCACCGCGGGCGGCCTCACCGCCACGGTGTCGGGCGACGGCATCCTGGGCGGTGAGGACACGGTGCAGATCGTCTCGACCGCGGCGCCGCCGATCACGGTCAGCCTGGACATGTCTGCATACACCTTCGCGGAGACCGACCCTGCGGAGGACACAGCCATCTACCTGGTGGCGACGCTCCACCGGGACTATCCCGAGCCGCCGGTGTCGGCGCGGGCCTTCGGCATCGCCGTTTCGGCGCGGTCGGGTACGGCCACCTTCAGGGAGGATTACGTCGAGCTCAATACGACGGTGAATTTTCTTGCAGGGGACTACGCACTCGTCGACGGGCAATACGTGGCCCGCAAGAGCATCGGTTTCGAAGTCGTGGACGACCAGGTTTACGAGGGCCCCGAAGACCTCGTCGTGGAAGTAGAGGCAACTCCCAACCTGAACCGGGAATTGGTGCAGATTCTGATGCCCGACGGCACCGCGGGCGACAGATACCCGGTGACCGTCACGGACGGGGAGGACGTGCCGGTCCTGTCGCTGTCGGTGGACCCGTCGCCGATCGCCGAGGAGGATGACGACGCGACGCCGGCCGTCGCCGAGAACGTTTCCACCGTGACGGTGGGGATCACCAACGGCAAGACCTTCGCGGACGACCGGACGGTCACGCTGACCTTCTCCGGGGCCACCCGGGGCACCCACTACAGCGTGAGCCCGGCGGACGCGGATACGAACGCGGCGGGCCACCAGGCGGCGCTGCCGGCGGGCGACAGCTCGGTCGAGGTCACCGTCACCGCCACGGCGAACGATGCGGCGGGCGGCAACCGGACGCTCACCGTGGCGGCCGAGTTCGACGGGAAGGTCATCGGCAGGAGGGACATCACGATCCTCGACGACGACACGACGACCGCCAACGCCGATGCCACGGGCGCGCCCGCGATCGGGGGCACGCCGCAGGTGGGCGATGAGCTGAACGCCGGGATCGGGAATATTGCGGACATGGACGGTCGGCCCGCCTTCCCGGACGACTACGACTTCCAGTGGCTGCGGGTGGACACCGCGAACGTCGAGACGCCTGTCGGCAGGAACCTGGACATCTACAGGCCGGTGGCGGCGGACGTGGGCAGCAGGATCAAGGTCGAGGTGCGCTTCACCGACGTCGCGGGCAACCCGGAGGGTCCGCTCGCGAGCGCCGCGGTGGGGCCGGTGGAGCCGGCAGCGGTCTGCGCCGTCGACCTCGGCGGCCGCACGCAGATCTGGACCGGGACGGTGACGGTGGGACTCTTTAGTGTTGGGGGAACTCCGGCTGCGTATGGATTTGGGTCGAGTATTGGGGCACTGGACAACACCCAATTCCGTGTCGACCCGAACGGCTATACCGTGAACTTCGCGACCGTGGATGCGACCGCGTCGACTACCCCAGGACGTCTTCAGTTCGGCCTGACCGGCGCGCTGGCGCCGCCGGACCTTGCGCAGCTCACCCTGCATGTCTGCGGCGACTCGTTCGCCCTGGCAGACGCGACGGTCAACAGCACGTCACATACCTACAGCTGGAATAGCGCCGGCCTCGACTGGTCCTCGGTCACGTCGCGCACGCTCTATCTGAGCGTACCCACCAAAACCGCCCCGGTGGTTGACATTCCGCTTGCGGACCAGGCGGCGACGCCGGGCACGGCGTTCAGCTACCGGTTCCCGGAGGACACGTTCAGCGATGCGGACGGCGACACGCTGACCTACTCGGCAACGCGGGACGACGGCACGGCGCTTCCGTCCTGGCTGGAATTTGACGACGCCAGCCGGATCTTCTCGGGCACGCCGGCGGTTGCGGATATCGAGACGGTCGCAGTGAAGGTGACGGCCAGCGACGGCAGGGGCGGGTCGGTGAGCGATACGTTCGACATCGCGGTGGCATTGGAGGCCTGCGTACTGGGGGGTGATGTCTGGTGCGCCACCCTGGTGGTGCAGAACCTCAGCGGCGGGCACCGTGGCTGCGCGAACGGCCAGACGGGCAAGGCATGTTCAAATCCGTCCCGTCTCACGGAGGACGAGTTCCGTCATGACGGCACGGACTACGCCGTGACGACGGTGGAGGTGCGCACCGACGGCGAATTGAGGCTGTGGCTCTCCGACAACCTGACCGCGGAGACCGGGTCCCTGGTGCTGGTCGTGGGCTCCGAGCGCTTTCCGTTCGCGGGTGCGGATGAGAAGAACGCCGACAACCGGCGCTGGGCCGGTTCCGGGCTGAGCTGGTCGACCGGCGCCACCGTCGAGCTGAGGCTGGTCGAGGGGTTCCCGCCGCTTGCGCCGGACGCGCCGGGGGTGAATGGCGTCGACGACAACGATACGTCGCTGAAGGTGACGTGGGGCGCGCCGGACAATGCGGGCCGGCCGCGAATCGCGCATTACGACCTGCGCTACCGCGAGTCCGGGAGCGGGGACGCCGGATGGCAGGAGTGGCCGGACGACGAGACCGCCACGAACGCGGAGATCGACGACCTCACGACGGACACGGAATACGACGTGCAGGTGCGGGCGTCGAATGCCGACGGCGACGGCCCGTGGTCGCCTTCGGGGCAGGGCACGCCGGGGGAGGCGAAGGAGATGCACCCGAAGGGCGCCGCGCGCCTCGTCAACGCGGATGGCGACGTCACGAGAGGGAGGCCACGACACGCCGCCGACGGCACGGTGGGCACGGAGGACACTCCAATCGACGCGGGCCGGCTGGAGGTGTGGTACCGGGGCCAATGGGGCACGGTGTGCGACGACCGCTTCACCAGCGCCTTTGACAACCCCAACGACGACCTGGAACCCGATCCCACCAATAACGTTGACGCCAAGGTGCCCAACGTCGCGGCGGATTTCGCCTGCCAGCTGATGGGAAGGGCGACCGGGGAGATGATCTCGCGTCCCACTGGCTTTCCCGTCCTCCCGAACATCCCGAAAGGTGAGCCGGGTTATGAGCCGATCTGGCTCGACGACGTGCGCTGCGCCGGGACCGTGGGGGACGACGGGTTCCTCGATATGGCGAACCACTGGAGGGGGGAGAACAAGCCAACGCTGCTGCTGCACCACTGCTACAACGCGGGCGTCTCGCTTCATAACTGCAAGCACAGAGAGGACGTGCACCTGCAGTGCACCGGCGATCTGCCGGATACGGAGAACGCGACGCAGGAGGAAGAGGCGGCGGCGCTGACCGCGAGCTTCGAAGACCTTCCGGAGACCCATGACGGCGCGACGGCGTTCACCTTCCGCCTGGTGCTGAGCGCGGACATCGCGAACGCCGACGCCGACATGCGCGACAGCGCGTTCGAGGTGACCGGCGGCAGCGTGACGGGCGTGGGCCGGGTCGACGGGCGGAGCGACCTGTGGGAGATCACGGTGACGCCCGACGGGACCGGGAACATCGCCATCGTGCTCGCGGCGAACCGCGAGTGCGGGACGGCGGGGGCGCTGTGCACGGCGGACGACCGGATGCTGACGACGGCGCTGCTCGGCTCGGTGACGGCACAGCCCGGTACGGGCACCGGGACGACGGCTACCGACGATGAGGGGCCCGCACCTCTCACCGCGCAATTCGTCGACGTGCCCGCCGAACACGACGGCGAGAGCAAGTTCCGGTTCCGGCTGGTGTTCAGCGACGAGATCTTCGACGGCACCGAACCGCTGAACAAGAACAAGGCGGTGCGCGACGCGCTGGCCGTCACCGGCGGCGTTGCAAAGGGGAGCTCGCGCGTCGACAAGACCGAGTTCGACGCGTACTGGATCGACGTACGCCCCTCGGGCAACGGACCGGTCACGATCTCGCTGAGCCCCGCGGCTTCGTGCGGCCCGTCGAGCGTGACCTGCACGCCGGACGGCCGCAAGCTGTCGGCGGCGATCAGCGCCAGGGTCGAGGGCCCGCCCGGGCTGTCGGTTGCGGATGCGAATGTCCTCGAAGGACCGGGAGCGGCGCTCGCCTTCGCGGTGACGCTCGACCGGTCGACCTCGGCCGCCGTGCAGGTGGACTACGCGACCCGGGACGGCACCGCCCAGGCGGGGTCGGACTACACCGCGGCGAGCGGCACGCTTCGCTTCGCGCCGGGCGAGACGGCGAAGACGGTCACGGTCGCGGTGCTGGACGATGCCCACGACGAGGGCTCGGAGACGCTGACGCTGGTGCTGTCGAACCCGTCGGGGGCGTATCTGGCGGACGGCGAGGCGACGGGGACGATCGAGAACTCCGACCTGATGCCGCAGGCGTGGCTCTCGCGGTTCGGGCGCACGGTGGCGGAACAGGTGCTGGAGGCGGTCGAGGAGCGCATCCGCTCGGCGCCGCAGGCCGGGGTGCAGGTGACGGTGGCCGGCCGGCGGATCGGCGCCGCGCAGGCGCCGTCCGAGGAGGAGGCCCGGGAGGCTGAGGCGCAGGCGCGCCTGGAGGACTTCTCGACCTGGCTGCGCGGCGAGGCCTGCCGGGACGATCCGGGCGCGGGCGGGGACTGCCCGGCGCGGACGCGGTCGCGGGAGGTGACGCCGCGCGACCTGCTGACGGGCTCCTCGTTCGCACTGACGACCGGGGCCGAGGGGATCGGCGGCGGTCTGGTCTCGCTGTGGGGCCGGGGCGCGGTCTCGAGCTTCGACGGGCGCGAGGGCGACCTCTCGCTGTCGGGCGAGGTGACCGGCGCGCTGCTCGGGGCCGACTGGACCCGGGACCCCGGATCGGGGTCCGGGGCAGGTGGCTGGACGACGGGCCTGATGATGTCGCACGCCCGGGGCGAGGGCAGCTACCGGGGAGCGAACAGCGGCAAGGTCTCCTCGACGGTGACCGGGCTCTATCCCTACGGGCGCTATGCCGTGACCGACCGTGTGACGGTGTGGGGCGCGGCGGGCTACGGCGTGGGCACGCTGACGCTGACGCCGGAGGACGGCGAGTCGACATACGAGGCCGACATGGACCTCATGATGGCGGCGGCGGGGCTGCGCGGGGTGGTGGTCGAGGCGCCGCCGGAAGGCGGACCGGAGCTTGCGGTGAAGACCGACGCGATGGGGGTCCGGACCTCCTCGGAGGCGACCGGCGGCAGCGCCGGCGGCAGGCTCGCGGCGGCGACGGCCGACGTGACGCGGCTCCGGCTCGGGCTGGAGGGGACGTGGCGCGGCCTTGAGATCGGCACGGGCACGCTCGTGCCGCGTCTCGAGATCGGAGTGCGCCATGACGGCGGCGACGCCGAGACCGGGTTCGGTCTCGACCTCGGCGGCGGGCTTGCCTGGTCGGACCCGGCAACCGGGATCCGGGCGGAGGTGAGCGGGCGCGGCCTGCTGACCCACGAGAGCGCCGGGTTCCGCGAGCGCGGCATCGCCGGGTCGTTCGGCTGGGATCCGACGCCGGGCTCGGACCGGGGTCCGAGCCTGACCCTGAGCCAGACCATGGGCGTCTCGGCGCGGGGCGGAGCGGACGCGCTGCTGGGCCGCACCACGCTGGCGGGGCTGGCGGCCAACGACAACGGCGACGAATTGGAGCGCCGGCGCCTGGAGCTGAAGCTGGGCTACGGCTTCGGCGCGTTCGGCGACGGGTTCACCTCGACGCCGGAGGTGGGCTTCGGGATGTCGGCGGGCCAGCGGGACTACAGCCTGGCCTGGCGGTTCGTGCGCGACCGGCGGCGCGGCGACCTCGGGTCGCTGGAGTTCTCGCTGGAGACGCGGCGGCGCGAGAGCGCCAACGACGATACCCCGCCGGAGCACACGGTGGGGCTGCGCCTGACCGCGCGCTGGTGAACGCGGGGCCGCGTCTGCGATGGCGAGCCGGCGATGGCGCACCTCTCCACGCTTGTCGATTCACGATCCGGACCGCGTTTGGGCGGCGTTTCGAAGAATGGTTCGCAGCGCCGGGGCCCGGCTCGCTCCATGGTTTAGGGAGACTCACACATGTACGAGAACAGACACGCCGGGGCACTCCGTGCCGGGCCGAAGCGCATCGCCATGGCGATGGATAACCGGACAAACCGCCGGGCCCGCGGGCTGTTCCTTGTGGCTCTCGCCGGACTGTTCGCGGGGGCGCTCGGCGCGCCGGCGGCCTACGGGCAAAGCGAGAAGCAACTGATCGGGACCTCCCCGAGTACTTGTCGCAGCTGCCCGCCCGAGAATGTCACTGCCACGCAAATACTCGCACAGGAATTCTCGACGGGTTCCGACAAGGGCGGGTACAGGGTGATGAGCCTGTGGGTGCCCACGTCGATGTCCGAAGTCGATTTCGTCGACCCCGATTTCAGCCTCTGGAGTGCCGGCGGCAGCGGCAGCCCGGGCACCCGGATATTCAGGTGGAATTTCCAGAAATGGATACCCACAAGCGATCACGATCAAAAGGGATACCTCTTCCTCTCGGCCCCCGGCGGTGCCGCGGCCAGTCTCGATCCGAACACGACGTATTTCATCGTGGCGAAATCGAACGGCGCGCAAATCAGCCTGGAAGCATCCCGGAATCGCGACAGGCTTCAGGGAGGCGGGTGGAACATCGAAGGCGGACACCTGGAGAGTAGCGATAACGGCTCGAACTGGTCGTCGCATGGAAAACCGCTGACCTTCAGGCTACGGGGGATCATACGCCCCTCGCCCGTGAGGCTTGACGCATTGACGGTCACCGGGACCCAGATAGACCCAACGGAGACAGGGTACGCCTACGAGGGCGAAATACCGTTTGGAACCAGCACGGTCACCATTGACGCGCAGCCCGGCGACACCACCTCGACGCTTGAATACCTGTTCCCGGACGGTTCCACCGTTCCCGATGCGGACCCAGTACAGAGCGGTCTCCAGGTGTCGCCCATTACCGACCGCACGAGGGTCAATATCAAAATCACCTCGGCGGACAACGTGTGGAGCGAGACCTACAAGGTGCGCCTGCGGCGAATGGGCAATCCTGTACAGGCCGCGGCAACCGGCACCGTCACCGTTACCGGGGATCCGTTCGTGAACAGCACGCTGGAGGCCAGCGTGAGCAACTTCAACGAACCGAACGGCACGTTCTTCGCCGAAGGCGGCCGTCCCTGGTACGGCCCCGATTTCATTCGCAATTACGGCTTCCATTTCGTGTGGTACGCGGACCGCAGCACCAGCGGCAACACCGTTTACATCGTCGGGCAGGGTCGCCGGCTCGTACTCACGCGGCACATGCGGGGGCAGCGAATCTCGGTGAAGTACGCATTCACCGACGACCTGGACAACGAAGAGGCCCTGTACAGCCCTGAGACAGAAGCGGTTCAGGCTGAGCCAGGCACAAGCACCGCGACGACGGCTACCGACGAAGAGGGGGCCGCAGCTCTCACCGCGCGATTCGCCGCCATGCCCGCCGAGCACGACGGCGAGAGCAAGTTCCGGTTCCGGCTGGTGTTCAGCGACGAGATCTTCGACGGCACCGAACCGCTGAACAAGAACGAGGCGGTGCGCGACGCGCTGGCCGTCACCGGCGGCGCTGCAACCGGGAGCCGGCGCGTCGACAAGGCCGAGTTCGACGAGTACTGGATCGACGTACGCCCCTCGGGCAACGGACCGGTCACGATCTCGCTGAGCCCCGCGTCTTCGTGCGGCACGTCGAGCGTGACCTGCACGCCGGACGGCCGCAAGCTCACGACCCCCATCAGCACCAGGGTCGAAGGCCCGCCCGGGCTGTCGGTTGCGGATGCGAATGTCCTCGAAGGACCGGGAGCGGCGCTCGCCTTCGCGGTGACGCTCGACCGGTCGACCGCGGCCGCCGTGCAGGTGGACTACGCGACCCGGGACGGCTCCGCACAGGCGGGGTCGGACTACACGGCGGCGAGCGGCACGCTGAACTTTGCGCCGGGCGAGACGGCGAAGACGGTCACGGTCGCGGTGCTGGACGATTCCCATGACGAGGGCTCGGAGACGCTGACGCTGGTGCTGTCGAACCCGTCGGGGGCGTATCTGGCGGACGGCGAGGCGACGGGGACGATCGAGAACTCCGACCTGATGCCGCAGGCGTGGCTCTCGCGGTTCGGGCGCACGGTGGCGGAGCAGGTGCTGGAGGCGGTCGAGGAGCGCATCCGTTCGGCGCCGCAGGCCGGGGTGCAGGTGACGGTGGCGGGCCAGCGGATCGGCGCCGCGCAGGCGCCCAAGACGGAAGCGCTCGAGGAGGCGGAGGCGCAGGGGCGCCTGGAGGACTTCTCGAGCTGGCTCGCCGGCGAGGCGGAAGCGCAGGAAAGCCGGACCGGGTCGCGGGCGGTGGCGCCGCGCGAGTTGCTGACGGGGAGCTCGTTCGCGCTCACGACCGGGGCCGAGGGGATCGGCGGCGGTCTGGTCTCGCTATGGGGCCGGGGGGCGCTGATGCGCTTCGACGGGCGCGAGGGCGAGCTCTCGCTGTCGGGCGAGGTGACCGGCGCGATGCTCGGGGCTGACTGGACCCGGGACCCCGGATCGGGGTCCCCCGGATCGAAGTCCGGGGCAGGCGGGGCAGGTGGCTGGACGACGGGCTTGATGCTGAGCCTCTCGCGCGGCGAGGGCAGCTACCGGGGAGCGAACAGCCCCGGATCGGGGTCCGGGACAGGCGGCAAGGTCTCCTCGACGGTGACCGGGCTCTACCCCTACGGGCGCTATGCCGTGACCGACCGTGTGACGGTGTGGGGCGCGGCGGGCTACGGCGCGGGCACGCTGACGCTGACGCCGGAGGGCGGCGGGGCGCTCAAGACCGACATGGACCTCATGATGGCGGCGGCGGGGCTGCGCGGGGTGGCGGTCGAGGCGCCGGCCGAAGGCGGGCCGGAGCTTGCGGTGAAGACCGACGCGATGGCGGTCCGGACCTCCTCGGAGGCGACCGGGGACAGCGCCGGCGGCAGGCTCGCGGCGGCGGAGGCCGACGTGACGCGGCTGCGGCTCGGGCTGGAGGGGACGTGGCGGGGCCTGGAGATCGGCACGGGCACGCTGGTGCCGCGTCTCGAGGTGGGCGTGCGCCATGACGGCGGCGACGCGGAGACCGGGTTCGGTCTCGACCTCGGCGGCGGGCTTGCCTGGTCGGACCCGGGGACCGGGATCCGGGCGGAGATCAGCGCGCGCGGCCTGCTGACCCACGAGAGCGCCGGGTTCCGCGAGCGCGGCATTGCCGGGTCGTTCGGCTGGGATCCGACTCCGGGCTCGGACCGGGGCCCGAGCCTGACGCTGAGCCAGATCATGGGCGTCTCGGCGCGCGGCGGGGCGGACGCGCTGCTGGGCCGTACCACGCTGGCGGGGCTGGCGGCCAACGACCCCGGATCGGGGTCCGGGGCAGGCGGCGACGACGAGCGCCGGCGCCTGGAGCTGAAGCTGGGCTACGGCTTCGGGGCGTTGGGCGACCGGTTCACCGCGACGCCGGAGGCCGGGTTCGGGATGTCGGCGGGCCACCGGGACTACAGCCTGGCCTGGCGGTTCGTGCGCGACCGGCGGCGCGGCGACATCGGGTCGCTGGAGTTCTCGGTGGAGACGCGGCGGCGCGAGAGCGCCAACGACGATACCCCGCCGGAGCACGCGGTGGGGCTGCGCCTGACCGCGCGGTTCTGAGCGTCGGGCCGGGGAATGGGACCGGGGTCACGGGGGGAGCGGTGTCGGTATGGTGCGGGGCGGCGGTGCACGGGCATGGCTGTTTCTGAAGCGTAACCCGAAGTACGGGGACGCGTTCGAGGCGCGCCCGGACGAGTCGCCGGCGTTCGAGGACGCGCCCTTCCCGCTTCGCCGCCAGACGCGCTCCGAGCGCGCACTCGGGCGCTTCGGCGTCCACGCCTGGCTCGACCCCTTCACCGTCGACGGTCCGGTCTCGCCGATCTGGACGGTGGCGCCGATGCTCGACGTGGTGCCGGTGCGCGGCGGCGGGCGCGCGCTCGCGGCGCTGGCGCGCAAGGCGGGCGTGGCGCTCGCGGGGCTGCGGCTGGCCAACGACACCCTGATCCTCAAGCTTGAGCGCGGCGGCCGGGCGCAGCAGGTGCGCATCGCCGGGGGGGCCGGGTTCGATCCGGCCGACGACACCATCGAGGTGTGGAATCGACCCGGGCCGTGCGCGGTGCAACGCCACGCGCGCAGCGGCGAGCTATGGAGGATGCTGAGTGCGCCGGCCCCTCCGAAGGGGCGGGGGCGAGGGCGAGGGATCTTGAACTACTACGAGCGTTTGACCTGAAGAGGGCCGGGCTGTCGCAGCCCGGGATCGCCGCGGCGCTCTGGGACGTCGAGGTTCCGGCCGGCGGGTGGGATGAGAACGACCCGATCCGCAAGCGCGTCCGGCGCTGCCTCGCGCGCGCCGAATACCTGGTGAGCGAGGGCTACCTGACGCTTGCGGCGCGCCCGTAAGCGCCGCCTCCCCGGAAGCCGCCGCCGGCCAGGCGGCATACCAGCAAAAAAAATCTCCTGTTCGCCGCCGGCACGCCCGGCGGCCCGTGGCGTCGTGTGGCGCGCGTGGGCGCGCGGTGTCTTCCGGGCGCGTCGGCCCGGGTGCGCCGCGAGGGGGGGACGGATTGCGAAAAAGCGGAATCCGTCCCCTGCCGCGCGGGCGCCGGTTTGGTTCCAATGCGCGCCGGACCGCACCGCAGCGCCGCTTGGCGCGGGGGCCGGGGCGGAGCGCAAGGCCGGCGACCGGCCGGGGACAAGGAGACGACGATGAACGGGGAACGACACTATCTGTCTACGCGCGAGGCGGCCCATTACCTGGGCCTGTCGGTGCGCACGCTCAACCGCTACCGGGTCTCGGGCGACGGCCCGGTATTCCACCGCTTCGGCGGCCGGGTGCGCTACCGGCGCGACGATCTCGACGGCTGGGCGGCGGTGCGCCGGCGGGTCTCGACCGTCGACGACGGCAGCGTGCTCGCGGGAACGCCCCGATGAACGGGGCGGGGAACGGGCGCGGACGCCGCTGCGGGGTCGCCTGCCGGGCCGCGCCCGGGGCCGGGAGCACCATCCGGGGGCGCGCGCTGGCCGCGGCCGTTGTTGCCGGCGCTGTGCTGGCCGGCGCGGACATCGCGCTCGCGACCACCGACACCACCTTCGGCACTCCGCTCGACACGGTGCAGGACATCGTCGGCGGCACCGGCGGGCAGCTCGCGGCGGCGCTCGCCGTCGGCGCGGCGCTGGTCGGCTCGGTGCTGCGCTTCAACGCCATGCAGCTGATGGGCGCGGTCGGGGTCGGCATCGCGGCGGGCGCCGGCACCGGCATCGTCACCGGCCTGGTCGGCACGGCGATCGTCTGAGGCGGGCAATAGTGAACGACACCGCCCGCCACACCATCCCGCGCCGGCTCGACGATCCGGAGCGCTGGCTGTTCTGGACCGTCGACGAGGCCGCCGCGCTGATGGGCCCGGCCCTGCTCGGCCTCGCCGCCAACCAGTTCGTGCCGGGCCTGATTGCCGGCGTCGGCGGCTGGCTGGTGCTGCGCCGGGTCAAGCGCGGCGGCGGGGCCAACATCGCCCGCTACGCCCTCTACTGGTTCCTGCCCGACTTCGTGCTGCGCTTGCGCGGCACGCCGCCGAGCCATGTCCGGCGGTATGTCGGATGAGGGCCCGGATGAGACCCCGGATGAGACAGGGGCAATGAAACGCGCCGTCATGGAAACCGGCTTCCGCCGCGCGCGCGATGCCCGCCTCGCGCTGGGTGCGCTCCTGGTGCTGTCGATGACGGCCAACCTGGCGCTCGGCATCGGGCTTGCCGGGCGCGAAGCGGTGACGGTGCTGGTGCCGGCGATAACGGGGCCGGCCTGGGAGGTCGGCGGCGGGCGCGCCGGCGCGCGGTATCTGGAAGACATGGCGCGCACGGCGGCGGTGACGCTGCTGACGCTGACGCCGGAGAACGCGGCCCATGTGCGCCGGGCGGCGGCGCGCATGAGCCACCCCTCGGCGCGGGGCGCGATCGGCGCCTGGGTCGAATCCCAGGCCGCGCGGATGGCGGGGCGCGACCTCGCCACCGCGTTCTATCCCGACAGCATCGAGGCCGACACCGGGCGGCTCACCGTCGAGATCGCGGGCGAGCTCGTGACCTGGATCGGGCGCGAGGAGTCCGCGCGGCACGACCGGCGCTACCGCCTCGCCTTCCGCATCGACGGCGGAAGGATCGGGCTGCTGCGCTTCGAAGAGATGGAGGACTGACCCCATGACAGGGAAGAGAGCGACAGTGCTGGCGGCGGCCGGGATGCTTGCCGCACACCTTATATATGTGGGCGCGGCTGCGCCGGCCCTGGCGATGCAGATACTGGAGGCCGCCGACCATGCGGAGCTCGCGGCCGAAATCTCCGCCACGGGCGTCAACCGCATCGCGCTCAGCCACGACCGCATCCGCCGCGTGATCCGGGCGCCCGGCGGATTCGAGGCCGAGCACGACCCGGAGACCGGCGACCTGTATCTCCGGCCCATGGCGGCCGGGCACGGCTCGGAGCCGGAAGCAGCCGAGCCCGCGCCGGTCATCCTGTTCCTCGGCACCGAGAGGGGCTTCACCTACCGGCTGACGCTCACGCCCACCGACCGCGATTCGGCCCAGATCCTGATCCGCAACGGGGCGGCGCTGGCTCAAGCCGAAGCGGGTGCGGCCGTGCAGGCCTCCGGAACCGATCCGCGCATAACGGCGCTGGTCGGGCTGATCCGCGCGGTGGCGCGACGCGAGCCGCCGGCGCAATACGCGATCGAGACCGGAATGGCCGTCGGCGGCCTGCCGGTCATCGAGACCTGGCGGGGTCCGCGGTTCGCGGCGCATGTCGTGGAAAGCGACGGTGTCGCGATTGACGCCGCGGACCTCGCCGGGACCATGGAAATCCATGCCGCGGCAGTGTGGCTGGCGGCGCCCGGGACCGGGCCCTCCGGCGGACGCCTCGCAGTGATCGTGACCGACGCGGCCGGCCCGAATGACGCGATCCCGGCCAACGCGATCCCGGCCACCGCATTCCCGGGAGGCCGGCAATGAGCGCCCCCGGTTCCCGGTTCGGAGGCCGGGACAGGTCGGGGACCGGGGCCGGCGTCGACGGCGATGCCGGGGCGGTCCGGCGCCGGCAGCTGGTGCTGTTCTCGGTCATCGCGGCCGTGGTGCTGATGGTGCTGGCCGTGTGGCTGACGGCGGGCGGCGGCGGCGGGTCCGCGCCGGTGGGCGGGATCGAGGCCGAACTGGCCGGTCCGGACATCGCCGAGAAGGTGTGGACGCGGCGCTCGGAAGCCCGGATGGGGACCATCGAGACGCGGCTCCGAGAGATGGAGGGCGAGGCCCGGCGTCTCGATGCGGAAAACAAGCGGCTGCGCCAGAAGCTCGCCGCCGACTCGGCGGACGCGCGCAGCGTGATCGACCGCCAGGCGGCGGTCATCGACCGGCTCGAACGGCAGCTGAACCCGCCGCCCGCGACCGGCAGCAATCCGGGGACTCCCGACGGCACGGGATTCTCCCGTCCGGCGGAACCGCAGGCCGGGACCCCGGCCGCCAATCCGGCGCCGGCAGCGCCGCCGGCGCCGCTGATCGAGACCTTCGAGCTGAACGACGGCCGGGGCGCAACCGGTCCGGGAGGTGCGGGACCGGGTGAGGCGGCGGTGAAGCCGGTCGGGCGCTGGCTGCCGGCCGGCTCCCATGCCGAGGCGGTGGTGCTCGCCGGCGTCGATGCCTCGGCCGGGGTCTCCTCCCAGGGCGATCCGCGCCCGGTGCTGTTCCGCATTACGGGCCCGGCCTGGACCGCGGCCGAAAACGGCGCGGCCATGCAGGTCGATGTCGCCGGCTGCACGGTCACGGGCGCCGCCCATGGCGACCTCTCGTCGGAGAAGATCTACGCGCGTCTGCGCACCATGACCTGCGCCGGGCCCGGTTCGGGGACCGTGATCGAGACCGACGTGGCGGGCTTCGTCGCCGGCTCCGGCAAGGTCGGGGTGCGCGGCCCGGTGGTGAGCCGCGAGGGCGCGCTGGTCGAGAAGGCGTTCCTCGCCGGCATGGTTTCGGGCCTGGGTCAAGGCGTGTCGCAGGCCTTCCAGCCCCAGGCGGTGGCGACCGGCGGCGGCGCCTCCGTCGCCAATACCGGCCTCGGCGATATCGGCCGCGCCGGGCTCGGCTCGGGCGCGGCGAGCGCCGGGCAGAAGGTCGCCGACTACATGATCCGCCGCGCCGAGCAGTACCAGCCGGTGATCCAGCTGCGGGCCGGGACCCGGGTGACGCTGGTGTTCCTGGAGGGCGCGCGCCTCGACGGGCAGGTGGCCGTGAAATCGCAAGCCAGGAGCAACGAGGGAGGGAATTGAGATGACGGATTCCAGGATTCTGAAACGGCCCCTGCCGGCCATGGTCGTTCTGGGGGCGCTGGCGCTCGGCGGCTGCTCGGGGACCAATGTCGGCAGTTCGTGGCAGTGCCCGCTCGCCCAGGGCGGAACCTGCGACAGCGTCGCCGCCGCCGATCCGGCGGTTCCGCGGGCCGCGCCGGTCCCGCAGACGGCGTCGGCCCCCGATGCTGCATCGGCGGACGGGATGACGATCCGCGAGCCGCTCTACCGGGCGCGCGGCGGCCGGCCGGAGCCGGCGGCCGAGCCCTGCGAAGCCGGTTGCGATTTCGATCCCTTCGGCTGGCTCGTGCGGCTGTTCGAAGCGGACCCCGGCTCGGGAGCCCGCCCCGGACTGGATTCGGGGGCCGGGGCAAGGGACGACGGCGAGGACGGGTCCCTGCCGGCCGATGCCGGGCCGATGAAGATCGAGCCGGGAGCCGGGGCTGCGCCGTCGCGCACCGCCGGTGCCGATCCCGCCATCGAATCCGCCATCGATGTCCCGATCCTTGCGGACGAACCCGAGCCTGCCGATGACGGTCTGCGCACCGAGGAGGTCGTCGCGCGCATCTGGATCGCCCCCTTCGTGGATGCGAATGGCGTCTACCGCGAAGGATCGCATGTCCGTGTGGTGCTGGAGCCGGCCGGGTGGAGGGTGCCGTGATCGGGCGCCTGCTCGAACTCTTCGAGGGGCCCGAGGCCCCCGGTCCCTGGGCGCCGCCCGCCATGCCGGCGGCCCTGCACGCGCTGCTGCCCTGGCGCGCCTGGGACGAATCGAGCGAGCTTTACGTCAATGCCGCCAGCACCGGCTTCGTGCTCGAGCTGCCGCCCTTTGCCGGCATCGACACCGAGACCCTGGGGGCATTGGCGGGCACGCTGGCCGATGCCGCGCCCGAACGCTGCACCGTCCAGGTGCTGCACTGGGCGAGCCCGCGCTTCGGCGCTTCCGCCGATGCCTGGGCGGCCCCGCGCGCGGGTGCCGGCGGGGCCATGGCGCGCATGGGGCGGCGCCGCGGCGCCCTGCTCGCCCATGGCGGCTGGCGCCGGCTGCATGCGGGCGGGCCGCCCTTCACGCTTTCCGACTACCGCGTGTTCGTCACCGCCTGTCTCCCGGGTTTGCCGGGTCCCGCCGTCGAGACCGCGCTCGGCGCGTTCCGACGGGCGCTCGAAGGCACGCTCGCCTCGGCCGGCGCCCATGCGCGGCGGCTGGAGCCGGACGGATTGCTGTCGCTCGCGGCCGAGCTGGCCGCGCCCGACATGGGCGGCGAACGCGACGGCGGGGCGAAGCGCCCGCCCCGGCGCTGGTCGCCGCGCGATCCGATCCATGAGCAGTGCGCGGCGCCCGGGCGCGCGCTCACGGTCGCGCCCACGGGCCTCACCTTCCACGATCCGGAAGGGACGGATGTGGCCGTGCGCGTCCTCTCGGCCATCACCTTCCCGGAGGTCTGGCCGGGCTGGCGCGGCAACGCGCTGATCGGCGACTTCCACCGCGACTTCCTGCAGCCCGGCGCGCCGGTGCTGACTTGCCTCACCGTGGTCACCGGCGACGAGGCGGCGGGCGAAAGGGCGTTCCTGAAGTCGGCTCGGGCGACCCAGCAGGCCGGCACCGGCATCGCGCGCTATCTGCCCGGCCTGCCCGAGAAGGCGCGCGACTGGCAGAGCGTCACCGAGCGGATCAAGGACGGCGAGAAGCTGGTCCGGGCGGCCTACACGGTCGCGGTCTACGCGCCGTTGGACGCTCTCGACGAGACCGAACAGGCGGTGCGCGCGATCTATCACGGCCAGGGCTGGCGCGTGAATGCGGAGCGCTACGTCCAGCTCCCGTCCTGGCTCGCCTGCCTCCCCATGGCGTCCGCCGGCGGCCTCGACGCCGATCTCGAACGCATGGGCCGGATGAAGACGCTGCTGACGGCGTCCGCGGTCAACCTGGCGCCGGTGCACGGCGAGTGGCGCGGCCAGCCGATGAACCCGGACAACCCGCCCGCCCTGTTCCTGATCGGGCGCCGCGGCCAGCCCGCCTGCTGGTCGCCGTTTGCGAACGAGGCCGGCAACTACAACGTCGCCGTCACGGGCAAGTCCGGCTCGGGCAAGTCGGTGCTGATGCAGGAGCTGGTGACCGGGCTGATCGGCGCCGGCGGCGAGGCCGTGGTGATCGACGACGGCCGCTCGTTCCAGCACACGGCCGAAGCCCTTGGCGGCGCCTTCATCGCCTTCGGCAAGGACGCGGCGACGCTCAACCCCTTCGCCATGATCGACGCGGAGACCGCCAACCACGACGGCGACTACCGGGAGGAGTGCTTCGCCATGCTGGCCGGTGTCATCGGGCGCATGTGCCGGCGCCGGGGCGGGATCGACGACATCGAGGCGGCGCTGATCGACAGCGCCATCGCGGCGGCCTGGGACGAGGCCGGCAACGGCGCCGATCTCGGCACGGTGCAGGGTCATCTCGCCAGGCGGGACGACCGCCGGGCCAAGGACATGGCCACCGCGCTGGGGCCCTGGTGTCCGGGCGGCGCCATGGGGCGGCTGTTCGCGGGAGCGGCCGTGCCCGATCTCGGCAGCGCGCTCACCGTGTTCGAACTCGCCGAGCTCAAGGGCCGGGGCGACGTCCAGGGCGTGGTGCTGATGCTCGTGGTCTTCCTGGCCACCCAGCGCATGTATCACGGCCCGCGCACGCGGGCGAAGGCGATCGTCATCGACGAGGCCTGGGACCTGCTCTCGGGCGAGGACTCGAAGGCCTTCCTCGAAGGCGCCGCCCGCCGCGCCCGCAAGTACCGGGGCGCCCTCGTCACCGGCACGCAGTCGGTCAACGACTACTACGCCAACCCGGCTGCAAGGGCCGCCTGGGAGAACTCGGACTGGGTGATCTTCCTCGCCCAGAAGGACGAGTCGGTCGAGCTTCTCAAATCCGAGAAGCGCATCCACTGCGATCCCGGCATGGAGCGGGCGCTGAAGAGCCTGACCACCGCCGAGGGCCGCTATGCCGAGCTGGTGCTGCACGGCCCGGACGGCTGGCGGGTGGCGCGCCTCGTGCTCGACGCCTGGTCCGTGGCGCTGTTCTCCTCGCGCGGTCCCGCCTTTGCGGCGGTCGAGAACCTCAAGGCGCAGGGCCTCACCACCGTCGAGGCCATCGACCGGCTCGCGGGGGACGGTCCCCACGAGGACGACGCTGGCCACGCAGCAGGGGACGCTCGGCGCGCGGCCGCTGCAACCGGACATTCCGAAACATCCGAAACGGGAGGAGTAACCGAATGACGACGAAACGCACCGGGACAAGCACGCAACGGGTCCTGCGCTGGCCGGAGGATCCGGAGAACGTCGAGGCGGCGGACATCGACTTCGAGGCGCTGGCCCATGTGCTGGCCAACACCTGCCGCAGCGGCGGCTGCTGCCGGCACTACCACTCGATCGCGGCGCATGCGGCGATCGTGTCGGAGGAGGTCGAGGCGCTCGACGGGCTTGGGGCCGGGGACCGGCGGACGCTGGCGCTGCACGCGCTGCTCGCCGGCGCGGCGTCTGCATGGTTCCGGGGGGCCTGGTTCCGGGGCGAATCGGCCGGGTCTGCCCGGGCGGCCGAGCCCGGATCGCGGGGAGCCGGCCCCGGCCCCCGAGCCGGGGGGCCAGGACGGACGGCGCGGCTGGCGGCAAGGATCGAGGGCGCGGTGCGCCAGGCGGCGGGACTCGACACGGTTCTGGACGAGGAACATGCCGAGCTGCTGCGTTTCGTCGAGCGCATGACCGCCGCCGCCGAGCGCCGCGACCTGTTCGGGGGTGAAAAGCTGCCCGGGATCGGCTTCCCGCCGCTCAAGCGCCGCATCCGCTCGATCCCGCCCGACCGTGCGGCGGAGGCCTGGCTCGCCCGCTTCCGGGCGCTCGCCGGGGACGGGGCCGTGACAGGGAAGAGCGACGCGGCCGCCAATGGCGCCACGGGTGGCGACTCGGGCAAGGAACCGGCGGATGCGACCGCGGCCTGACCTCTCCGGGCGGTCCGACCCCGGATCGGCGTCCGGGGCAAGCGCGTGGCCGGTGATGGTCTCGGCCGTGCTGCTCTCGGGCGCCATGGCGGCGGCGGTTGCGGCGGCGACACTGCGCTTCGTGCCGAACGATACGCCGCGCATTGCCAGTGTCAGGCTCGGCGAAATCACCGCCGCATACGCGGTGAAGGCGGTCGGAGAAAAGGCGCCGGCCGCGACGGCGGCACAGGACGCCCGCGCCTGGGGCCTGGCGCTGGAGCAGGCTCTCGGTCGAGTGGCCTTGAAACACGATGCCGTACTGCTGCCCGCCCGCGCCGTCGCCGCCGGGGCGCCGGACCTGACCGCCGAGGTCGAGGCGGCGCTGGCCGTATTGCTGGCCGGGTCCGCAGCCGGTGCAGCGGCCCGGCCATCGGGATCGACCCCGTGAGCGCGCGCCGCCGCAATATCGGCCTGGCGGTCATGGTCGCGCTGGCGGCGCTGTGGCTCGGCGCGGCCTCGCGGGTGCATGTCAACGCGAGCTGGTCGGACGAAGCCTGGGGCTATGCCGCCATCCCGTTGTTCGGGGCCGACCCGGCGATCGGCGAGCGGGTGCTGTTCGAGCCGCCCGCGGCGCTCGGGTCTCGGGTGCCGTATCTCAAGACGATACGCGGCCTGCCCGGCATGGCCGTCTCGGTCGACGAAGACGGGACGGTCACCATCGGCGGCGTTCCGGTCGCACGCGCCAAGACGCAAGCGCTCGACGGGCGGCCGCTCACGGCCATTGCACCGGGGACGATCCCGGCGGGGCATTACTACCTGCACGCCGATCATGTCGATTCCCATGACAGCCGGTATGCGGAGATCGGCCTGGCGCCGCGCGGACGCATCCTCGGCCGCGCGGTCGCCTTGCCGGATATCCCGTGGCTCGGCCTGAAGGGTCCGTTGGTCGGGCCGGAGGGCGTCCGGGAGGACGTGGCGCGGGAGACGGGACGATGACCCGCGCCGCCGTCATGTTGCTCGCCGCCATGCTGACCATCCTGCCGGCTGCGGTCTCTGCGAAGGACCTGGGCGTGCGCGGCGCGACCTGGCCGATCGCGGAGCCCGATCTTCTCAAACAAATCGAAGCCCGCCTCCTGGGGATGCAGCGCTCCGGCGAACTGGCGCGGCTGGAGGACGAAGCCCGCGCTCGCGCGCTGCGACGGCTGGAGGAACCCGATCCCGTGCCCGGCATCGCGCCGGCGAGGGAGGAACGCAGCCGGCTGTTCGATCCCGCCATTACGGTCGAACGCGACATCCGCTTGCCGGACGGAACCTCGATTGCCGCTGCCGGAACGCGGGTGAACCCGCTGGAGCGGATCGCACTCGCCCGGGACCTGCTGTTCGTCGACGGAAGGCGGGACGAGGAAATCGCCTGGGCGCTCACCCATGACCGGCCGGCGAAGATCGTGCTGCTCGCCGGGCGGCCGCTCGACCTCATGCGCCGGCACCGCCGGCCCTTCTTCTTCGATACCGGCGGGCGCCTCGCCGCACGCTTCGGCGTCGCGGCCACCCCAACGCTGGTCGCGCAGGCGGGCACGCAGCTGCGGATCACCGAGATCCCGGTCGAGGACCGGCACAGCCCCGGATCGGTTTCCGGGGCAGGCCCTGGATCGGCAGCCCGCCCCGACCCCCGAGCCGGGGTGTCAGGCCCCAACCCCGAACAGGAGGACTGAACCCATGCTGAACATGAACCGGGCGACCCTGCTGGGTCATGCCGGCCGCGATCCCGAGATCCGCACCCTGCAGAACGGCGGCAAGGCGGCGTCCTTCTCGCTCGCCACCACCGAGAAGTGGAAGGACCGGGAGGGCGCCGCGGCAGAAAACACCGAATGGCACCGCATCGTCGTCTACGGCCCGGTCGTCGAGGCGGTCGAGAAGATGCTGCGCAAGGGCGACGCGGTGCTGGTCGAGGGCAGGATCGCCACGCGCGCATTTCGCGACAAGGAAGGCAACGACCGCGCCGTCACCGAAATCGTCGTCGCCGGATGGCAGGGCACGGTCAACATCCTGTCCGGGCGCCGGGACCCTGATGGTAGTCCGGCCCAGGCGGGCGGCGGCGCGACGGAAGCCGACGCATGATCCGGCGTCTGCTTGCCCCGTTCGCGGTGGGGCTACTGGCCTTGCTCTGGTCCGGTGCGGCGTCGGCGCAGTCCTGCACCGGGCGATTCGTCAACCCGATCTCGGACGTGTGCTGGGAGTGCCTGTTCCCGATCTCGATCGGGCCGATCCGGATGGGCAGCGCCGCCGGCGCGCCGGACACGCCGAACCCGGGATCGCCGATCTGCTTCTGCGGCTCGCCGATCCCGCGCATCGGGCTCTCGCTCGGGGTCTGGGAGCCGGCAAGGCTGATGGACGTCTCCCGCAAGCCCTGGTGCTTCCCCAATCTGGGCGGGCTCACCATCGATCCGGGATTGCCGGCTGCAAGGGGCAGGACCGGATCCTCGGGCGGCGACGGCGCACAGGGCTCGGTCTGGCATGCGCACTACTACGTCTATCCGCTGCTCTCGTGGATCGGGGCATTGCTCGATCTGGGCTGCCTCGAAGGCGGCTCGCTCGACATCGCCTGGACCTCGGAGCTCGATCCGGCCTGGCTCGACGACGAGCTGTCGTTCCTGCTCAACCCGGAAGCGGCGCTGTTCGCCAACCTGCCGGCCCAGGCGGCCTGCGCGGCCGACTGCGCGGCATCGTCCGCCGGCCTGCCGCTCGATCCGATGTTCTGGTGCGCCGGCTGCCAGGGCGGGATGTATCCGCTGACCGGCAATGTCGCGGCCCATGTCGGCGGCGTGCAGGCCTCGCTGCTCGCGGCCCAGCGCCTGGTCTACCGGCTGCACCGGGCCGGGGTGGCCTGGGGGACGTCCGGTTCCGCCGCGCTCTGCGGGCGCTACCCGATGCCGGTGATGAAGAAGTCGCAATACCGCTGGCAGATGACCCAGCCGGTCCCGGCAACCTCGGCGCTGACCGGCTGCAACCCGACCGGACGCTCGTCCGTCCTCTGGGAAACCCTGCGCGAACTGCCGGTTTCCGGCGAGAGCTTCGGCTACCTGCTGTGGCGCAAGCGCTCCTGCTGCCTGTTGTGAGATTCCCGAAATGGCCCCGAATCCCTGCTCCCGAACCGCCCTTGTCCTGGCTGCCGCGCTCTGTCTCGCGGGGTGCTGCCGCCCGGCATTGGCGCAGGAAACACCCGCGTCGCCGGAAGTGTCGGCCCGCGAACTCGCCGCCGAGGTGCTGCGCAAGGCTGGCGACAGCGAGCTCGGCGACTGGACCCGTTCGATCGTCGACCGCGCACTGAAACGCGCCGGCGAGACCGCCCGACAATCCGCAGGACAGACCGTTCCGGGATCGCCGGGAGAGACCACCGCCCCCCTCCCGGCCGAACGCCATGCGCGTGGGCTGGGCGGGGACCTCGGACCGCGCCCAAACACCGCCGAAATCCTCCTGTTCACCAGCCTGTCCGTCCCGGCCGCGAGCTGGCGCCAATGGGCGCGCGATGCGGCAAGGATCGGCGCGCCCCTGGTCATGCGCGGCGTCTCGGAAAGAGGTCTGCGGACAACGGTCAAGCGCATCGGCGACCGGCTCGGCGGCCACGACGCCGGGGTCGCCATCGATCCACGCCTGTTTCGCCTGTTCGGCATCGAACGGGTGCCCGCCGTGGTTGTCGTGCCGGGCGGCGTGCCGGCATGCCGGAGCCGGGGCTGTTCGGACGACCCGGCGCCGGCCCATGACCTGGTGACCGGGAACATCGGCCTGGCTGCGGCCCTGGAGGCGGTGGCCGCCGAAGGCAGCGCGGCGCGCGATGTGGCGCGCCGGCATCTGCAACGCCTGGGAGGTCCCCGATGATGGAAAACGAACACAGGGAACATCCATTCGGCCGCGCGGATGTCCTGATAGACCGCGCGACGCGGATCGTCCGGCTCCTGGCCTGGGTCGCCATGTTTGCGGTCTGCGTGCTGATGCTCTGGACGCTGGGCGGCATGGCGGCGCATGCCGAGGATCCGAAGGCGGCCGCCCGCGCGATCGGAAATGCGGGAACGGCGGCGGCGCGTGCGATCGCCCGGGACGCCTCGAAGGCCGGCACGGTGCCGGGCTATGCCGGTACGGACGTGCCGGAGCGGAATATCGGCGCGAATGCACTGAAGGACGAAGGCCGGGCAAGGCTCGCCGATCCGGACGATCCGGGAGGCAATGCCGGCCGGGCGGTGATCGAGGGCACGGTGACGCGGCCCGAGCGTCCGGTGGCAGCGAGCGATCCGGCCGTCCGGCGCGGCGAAGGAATCGCCGCCGATCCGCAATCCTCCGCCCATCGCGCCGACGGGCTGGCGTCGGGCAGCGCCTCCGCCTGCGGCTCCGGTCTCGAGGACGCCGGGGACGGCGGCTCCTGCGGATCGGTGCGGTACTGCATCGGCGCCGGCTGCGAGACCGTGCGGCCACAGTCCAACACCGGGTTCGCGAACGCGGCGACCCGGCTCAACATGGCGGTGGAGCTCGGCGGCGAGAAGTTCGACCGGGACGACATGCGCTTTTTCACCGGCAATCGCCGGGCCTGCACCATCCGCCTGTTCGGGCTCGCCGACTGCTGCCGCAACGACGGGCTGCTGGAAGGGCTCGCCGGTTGCAGCGCGTCCGAGCGGGAGCTCGCCGGCGAGCGCCATGACGGCAACACCCACTATCTCGGCAAGCGCTGCGCGAAGAAGACCTTCTTCGGCGTCTGCATCCGCCGCGAGAAGGTCTGGTGCACCTTCGGCTCCAAGCTCGGGCGCATCCTGCAGGAGCAGGGCCGCAGCCAGCTCGGCAGGGGCTGGGGCGATTGCCGCGGCTTCACCGTCGCCGAGATCGAGAGCATCGACTTCGACAGCCTCGACCTCTCCGAGTTCACCGGGAACATGCTGGACGGGGGCATGGAGCCCGATGTCTCGCTGCCCGACGCCGGCGATACCCGTGACGCGATGCAGACCCGCATCCGCGACTTCTACAGCCGGCGCCAGTGATGGCGCGCCGGTCGACATCTTCCGTTCTTCCGGTCCTCGCCGCATTGCTGCTGTCCGGCCCGGCGGGCGCGGCCGAATGGCGGTCCTGGTGTGGAGCCTCGGGAGAAAACCCGTCCCTCGGCTGGCATTTCTATTGCGACCGGCAGGAAGACCCGCCGCAGCCTGAACAGGCTCCGTCGCCGCCTTCCGGCGGCAACACGCAATCGGCGACGGAGCGCATCATGGAGATGCGCAAGGCGCTGGAGGAGGCCCGCGCGGAAGCGATCCTCGATCCGACGCCGTCGAAGGTCGCGGCCTACCTCCACCTGCAGCAGGAAACCCTGCAGCGCGCCGCTTCTTTCTCCGACGCCTTCCGGCGCACGGTCTGGGCGACGCCGGAGCTGGACTACACGCTGAAGCGCCCGGTCGGCGCCCTGGCGAAACGCCTCTGGTCGGACGAACGCCGGGCGGATGTGGCCGCGTCGCTGGCGAAGCTCGGCGAGCGCTACGGGCTGATCTATCTCGGCCATGCCGGCTGCGCCGGATGCAGGGTGTTCGGACCGCTGCTCCGCGCCTTTGCGACCCGTCACGGCCTCGACGTACTGGCGGTGTCGCTGACCGGCGAGCCGCTCGAAGGTTGGCCCGAGGCTGTGCCGGACAACGGGCGCGCCCGAAAACTCGGCCTCGCCGGCACCCCGGTGCCCGCCGTGGTGCTGTTCGACACGAAGACGAAACGGGTCCTTCCGGTCGGCTTCGGGGTGATGGCCGAGGACCAGCTGGCGATGCGCATCTTCACGATCACCGCCCTGGAGCCCGGCCATGACTATTGATGCGAGAAAAGGTGCGATGTGCGCGGTATTGGCGATCGCGTTGTTCGGCGCGGCCCCTGCGCATGCCGATGTGCTCTCGGAAATGCGGAACTTCTGGCGCGGGGCCGCGGTCAACACCACCGGCCCGACGGCGTTCCAGGGCCAGGCCTCGGGCCACTGGACGCTCGGCAACCTCTATCTGCGCGCGCCGGTGCGCTCGGAGCAGATCGCGACCGTCAACATGCCGTCGTTCCGGGCTGGCTGCGGCGGTATCGACGCCTTCGCGGGCGCGTTTTCGTTCATCGACTCGGACCAGCTGATCGCCTTCGGCCGGGCGGTGGCCCAGAACGCCGCCGGCTTCGCCTTCGAGTTGGCGCTGGAGACGATCTCGCCGGTGATCGCCGAGACCATGGCCAAGCTCAGGGCCCTGGCGCAGTGGATCAACGACCGCAATCTCAACTCCTGCGAGACCGCCCAGGCGCTGGTCGGCGCCGTGTGGTCGAAGAACGACCGGTCGAGTGCCGCGATCTGCGCCGCGATCGGCACCAGCCAGGGCATTTTCTCAGACTACGCCGCCGCCAAGCATGGCTGCGGATCGGAGGGGAAGCGCAACTCGACGCTGGCCTCCGCCTCTGGGCCGATGGCGGACCAGGTGCCGGTCAACGTCAACTATGCCTGGAAGGCGGTCCGCGCCTCGTCCTTCCTCTCGGGCGACACCCAGCTTGCCGAGTTCGCCGTGTCGGTCTCGGGCACGGTGATCGTCACCGCGCCGACCTCCGACGGCGACAGTTCGGGGCCTCGCGTCAGGATCCTCGAACCATTGGCGCTCGACCGGCGGGTCACCGAGATCCTGATGGAGGGCGGCGGCAACCTGCCGGTCTATCGCTGCGACACGACCAGCCTCTGCCTCAACCCGAGCCTCGGGACGGTGACCGTCCCCGCCAACCGGGGCTTTCGCGACCGGGTCGCGGGTCTCCTGCGCGACCTGGTCGATGCCGTGCGCGCCGATACCGCACCGCCGGCCGAGGCGCTCGGGCTCGTCAACCTCACCACGCTGCCGGTCTACCGGGTGGCGAACACCGCCGCCGCCTACCGGGGCGCGGTGGTCGACCAGGAGATGGACGCGCTCGCCGAGGCCGTCGCCCTGGACGTGCTGCAGGTCTGGATCACTGACCTGCACCGCACCGTCGAGGAGCGCGCCGGTACGCTGGATATCGCCGACGGCGACCAGCTCCGGCGCTGGCGCGAGGGACTCCGTGCCAACCGCGTGGCGCTCGCCCGCCACCGTAACGAGGGGCTGGAACGGTTCAACACCGCGCTCGCCGTGGTCGAGAAATTGCGCCTGATCGAGACCGAGCTGGCGGGTGCGCTCTCGGCCGACCTGCGCGCCGCGCTCGCCTTCTCGCGCGGCGGCGCGGCGGCCGGTTCGCGCTGATCCTTGAACGGGTGACACCTTACATATGTACGAGCTCTTCACCCTCGGCGGCGGCCCCTACCTCGTCGACCTGCTGAACGCCGTGGCCGCCATTACCGGCGGCGGCGCCTATATGACGCTGGCCCAGCTGGCCGGTGTGGGCGGGCTGGGCTGGGTGCTGTTCCGCACCGCCTTCGGCGGCTCCTGGAAGGACAACGCCAAGTGGATGCTGCTGTTCGTGACCGTCTGGGGCGCGATGATCGTGCCCAAGGCGACGGTCCGGGTGGTGGACAGACTGGATCCGGCGCTCGCACCTGCCGTGGTTGCCAATGTGCCCATCGGGCTCGCGCTCTTCGCCTCGCTCACGTCGCAAGTGGGCGACGGCCTCACGCGCCTTACCGAACAGGCCTTCACGCTGCCGGACGATCTCGCCTACCAGCGCCACGGGCTCATATTCGGGGCCCGGCTCGCCGCCGCGACGACCCGCCTGGAAATCACCGACGCGGTGTTCGCGCGGAACATCAGGAACTATGCCCGGCAGTGCGTGTTCCACGCGCTGCTGCTCGGCCACATCTCGGTCGACGATCTGAGGGAGTCGGTAGACATCTGGGGCCTGGTCACCGCCGGGGGCACGCCGTCGGCGGGCGCCTCGCCCGCGCGCATGTTCGAGTTCGCCACCCGCCAGGCCGCGGTTGGCACCGGGGCGACGCCGATCGACCGGGAGATCGTGACCTGCCAGGCCGGCGCTGGCCGATTGAACGCGCAGTGGAATGCGGAGATCGCACGCGCCGGGACCGTGTTCGGACGGCGGATATTCCCGGGCTCGCGCACCGAGGCGCTGGCGCGCGCCGAACTGCTCGCGGCGCTGCCGGCCGCCCACGACTTCCTCATCGGCGCGTCGCGCACCGCGGGCGAGATCATGCGCCAGCAGATGGTGCTGAACGCGGTCCACGACGCCGGCGAGCAATGGGCGGCCGAAGCGGGCAACGCGGCGGCGCTCAGTGCTTATACGGAAGCCCGGGCCGAGGCCCAGACCGTCTCGGCCTACCGGGCGATCGGGCGCCAGGCCGAGACCTGGGTGCCGCTGCTGAAGATCGTCTTCGAGTGCCTCTATATCGGCGCCTTCCCGATGGCCGTGCTGCTGATGCTGACGCCGGCGGGGACGGCGATATTCCGCTCCTACATCACCGGGTTGATCTGGCTCCAGTCCTGGGGACCGCTCTATGCCGTGCTGCACCGGATCAGCATGGGCGAGGCTGCCGAGCGCATGAGCGCGGCGGCGGCGATGCCGGGCGGCGATATCGGCATTTCGCTGGTCGCCCAGGCCGGCATAAGGGCGGTGGGGTCCGACGTCGCGGTGATGTCGGGATACCTGTCGATGTCGGTGCCGTTCCTGGCGGCGGCGCTGGCCTACGGATTGTCGAAAGCCACGGTCCTGGCCACGTCCGTGCTGGCGGTCGGCCAGGACGCGGCCTCGTCGGCGGCCCACGAGGGCACGACGGGCAACCTCTCGCTTGCCAATACCGGCTACGACACGCACCGTTTCGCGACTCTGGAGGGGCGCCAGATCCGGACTTCGGCGCATGTCGATACCGACCGCTATACCGGCTATGCCCCGGCGGGCGCGGGCATGACGGTGACCGGCGACGGGACCGTGGTGGCCGATGCCGGCGCCGCCACCAGCCGCATCCCGGCGGCGGGCGTGCGCCTCTCCGAATCGCTGGCGACCAGCCACGAGACCCGGGCCGCCGAGGCCCGGACCCTGTCGCGGCACTGGTCGGCGGAGGCCGGAGAGGCGAGGAACGCCGCCGTCACCGACGCCACGGCGATGATCGAGCGCTATTCGCACGATGTCAGCACCGGCACTGCCCATGCCAGGGGCGTGACGGAAAGCGAGAGCAGCCAGGCCCAGGCGCTCGAGTCGCATCACGAGAAGCTGGCGGAGATCGGCGGCATTACCAAGGACCAGGCGGCGGTGCTGACCGGCCAGGCCAGGGTCGGGGGCGGCTGGGACTTCATCGTCAAGGCCGGGGCCGACGGCTCGGTGATGTGGCGCGGCCAGACCATCGAGTCCGACACCTGGAACCGGATCAAGGAATACGACCGCCAGCACGGGGTGACGGAGACCTGGTCGCAGGTCGCCGACGCCTCGAAACGCTATTCCACCCAGACCGGCGACAGCGATATGGCGAGCCTGGACGACAGTCTCTCCGCCAACCTCACGCGCATGCGGACCTTCCAGGAGCGCGCGTCATTGTCGCGCCAGGAGTCCGAGAGCTGGTCGGAGCAGGCGGCGCAGGTGCGCTCGGACGCCCAGGCGATCGGGCGCGATCTCGGCCAGCCCTTCTTCGCCTGGCTGTCGGAACGGGAGGGCACGGACGGGCGCGCGCTCGGCGCCGCCGGCGCCATGCGCATCGCCTCGCCCCAGACGGCGGAGGACTCCGAGCAGCTCCGGGAGCATGCCGCGGCCTTCATTGCGGAAAAATACCCGGCCCCGGCGGGGCCGGACCCGGCGACGGTCGGCGGCGCGGCGGTCTACGAGGGGGCGGCGGGCGAGATGCGCGGCGCCTACGGGCGCGAGACCGCGGCGGCGTATGGCGGCTGGTCGGAAGGGGTGCGGGATCGGGCCGCCGCGGCCGGTGCGCCCCGTCCGGGCGAGACCGGGGCCGCGGCGATCCGCGAACGGGCGGAGACCGAGACCGACCTGATCGTGAAGGGCGCCGCCCGCGGGGCCCGGCAAACGGTGACCGGGAACGTGGCCCGCGAAGGCCGCGCCGGGGTCGCGGTCGAGACCGGGAAGGCCTTCGAGCAGCACGCGACGGAGGACCTGCCCGTCGTCGGCGACTGGCTGGCGGGGCAGCTGTTCGGCACGGCGAAGAACGCCGTTCCCGACGCGGCGCCCGGCGGGACGGGAAAAGGCAGGCAGCTCCCGGACGAGAAGGGCTGGGGGGATTCGTCGCCGTGACGCCGGTCCGGCCATCGCCGGCGGGCTCAGTCCGCGCGCATCAGGCGTTCGTTCTCCTCGGCGACCCGCATGTAGGCGTAGGCGCCGGTTTTGGTCGACCAACTCACCAAATCGCCGTTGCCGGAAAGCCGGTAGCGGCGGAAGGCGGACCAGTCGCGGCGGCGGATGCCGCGCCGCAGGGCGAGCGCGAGGGAGGAAACGACCGACCAGGCGATCGCCGCCGTCCAGGCTGCACCGACCGTCTCCATGCCGGTCTCGAGAATGAGCGACGCGGCGGTCCAGAGGACCGCGATCGCAAGCCCGCCGAGCACGATGGCGCGCTCGCCCCGGCTGCTCCGGGACGGTGTCGAGCCGTTGCCCGGCTCCTGGCTCGGGCGTGGGAATGCTTGCGTCATGTCGATGTCCTCCGTCTGTGCCGGCGCCGTCGCGGGAGGGACGTCGCAGCGCCCCTGGCCGGGACCCCGACCTGTCCCGGTCCCCGAGCCGGGATACGGGCTCTCTCCGGCCCGGAACCCTTCGCCCCGCCCCTGCCGGCCTCCGGCTCCGGGCGCTGACTCACGCACAGCAAAGGAGACCGAAATGCGCGGCTTCGGCGGCAGCACGCTGCGGGGCGGCCAGACCGTCTTCCACTCGATCCGCATGTGGGGCCAGATGTTCCAGGCCGCGATGCTGTTTGCGGCCTTCATGACGGTCGCCGTGCCGGCCTGGAACCTGTGGAACCGCACCACCGGCGCGGAGTGGTACGCCGCCGGCATGTTCACCCTGGCGGAGTTCAAGCTCACGGTCGGCTACGAGCCCGATGCGGGCCAGGAGATCCGCTTCGCCGATGGCACGGAAGGGGTGATGAAGCTCCGCGACATCGTGGCCTCGATGCCCGCCTGGCGGGCGCGGGAGCGGATCAAGGCGGAGATGTTCCGGAGCGCCTGGCTCGGGGCCAAGATCGGCGCCGCCGCTATCGTGCTCTTCCTGTGCTGGTTCTGGTATCGCGGCGCCCAGCTCGGGCGGCAGCGGCGCATCCGCGGCGCCGAGATGGTGACGGCGCGTGAGCTGCGCCGGCGTATGCGGCCCGCCCACCTCCGCGTGCTGGACAGGATGCCGGGCGGAAAACGTCTCCGCCCCTACAGCATCGCCGGCATCCCGTATCCGGAGCGCACGGAGACCCAGCACACCATCGTCTCGGGCACCACCGGGTCCGGCAAGACGGTGCTGATCTCCGATCTGGTGGCCCAGATCCGGGCCCGCGGCGAGCGCTGCGTCATCTACGACAAGATGGGGACATACACGCGGTCGTTCTTCGATCCGGCCCGCGACGTGCTGATGAACCCGCTCGATGCCAGGGCGCCGCGCTGGTCGCCCTTTCTCGAAGCCCGCACTCCCCGCGACTTCGACATGATGGCGGCCGCGCTCATCCCGCAGCAGAAGGACACGGTCGACCCGTTCTGGGTGACCGCCGCCCGGCAGCTGTTCTCGAACGGCGCCGGGGTGTTCTGGAACCGGGGTGTTACGGAAAACAAGGTCCTGGTCGACCATCTGCTCAAGACCGACCTGACGGCATTGGCGGAAGCGATGGAGGGCACGGTCGCGCAGTCGATCGTCGATCCGGAAAATCCGAAGACGGCGTTGTCGGTGCGCGCCATGCTGACGGCCCACCTCTCGGCGCTGGAGTTCCTGCCCGATACCGGTAAGCCGTTCTCGATCCGGGAATGGATATCGGACGAGAACAGGGACGGCTTCCTGTTCCTGACCTCGCGGGGCGACCAGCATGCCAGCCTGCGCGGCCTGATCTCGACCTGGCTGGAGATTGCCGTCAACGCCATGCTCACGCTCGCCCAGGACGACGGCCGGCGCATCTGGGTGATCCTGGACGAGCTTCCCACCCTGCACCAGGTGCCGTCGCTCCAGCCCGGCCTCGCCGAATCGCGCCAGTTCGGCGGCTGCTTCGTGCTCGGCGTCCAGGTCGCCTCGGCCTTGCGCGACCTGTACGGGCGCAACGGCGCGGAGACCATCTCGGGCCTCTGCGGCACCCGCGTGGTGCTGGCGGCGCCGGACCGGGACACGGCGCAATGGTCGGCCGACAGCCTGGGCCGCAGCGAGGTCGAGGAGGTGGCGGAGGGCTATTCCTATGGCGCCAACACCATCCGCGATGGCGTGTCTCTCACGCCGCGGCGCGAGCTGCGGTCGCTGGCGCTGCCGTCCGAGATCATGCGGCTCGCCAACCTGGAGGGCTATCTCAAGTTCCCCGGCCCCTTCCCGGTCGCCTCGATCCGGCTCAAATACGTCGCCCGCCCGGCCGCCGCCGAACGGTTCGTGCCGCGCAGGGACGACGGGGCCGGGCCCGATGGCGATGCGGACGGGGCGGCGTCCGCTGTCGGGGCCGATTCCGCCGCAGCCGCCGGCACCGACGGGATTGCGGTCCCGGAGCCGAACGAGCCTGACGAGACCCGCCGCGCCGAGGGTCCCGATCCTTCGGACATGCCGCCCGAACCCGTGTCCTGGCAGGGCGAGCTGGATCTTGTGCCCCTGCCGGGAGAGGCCGGCGAGTCGAGATCGGACGCCGCCCCGGACGAAACGGCGGACAAGATGGCGCCGGAGAGCAAGGGCAAGGCGCCGGATGCCGATGGCGCAACGCCCGCGCCGCATGACGGCGCTGCGGTAGACGGTTCGGAACCGGCAAACCCGCCGCGCTCCGCCGATGCCGGCGGCGGTCGCGGGTCCGAGTGGCTCTGACATGCTGTCGATCGGCGCGCTTTCCTCGGCGGCCCAGGGCGCGTCCTACTATGAGCGCGACGGCTATTACGCGAAGGACGATCCCGAGCATCGCGACGCCAGCGCCTGGGCCGGCAAGGGCGCGGAAGAGCTCGGGCTGAAGGGCCCGGTCGACGCCGACACCTTCCGGGCGGTGCTTGAAGGCAAGGTACCCGACGGCTCGGACACCAGGCTCGGTCGGCGCGGCAAGGACGGTGAAATCCTCCACCGGCCCGGCCGCGACCTCACCTTCTCCGCCCCGAAGTCCGTTTCCATTGCAGCGCTGGTCGGCGGCGACGACCGCATCGTCGAGGTCCACGACCGCGCCGTGGCGGCGACTCTGGCCTGGATCGAGAAGAACGCCGCCGAGACCCGGATGAAGGACCCGGAAACCGGGCAGATGGGGCGCGTCGGCAACCAGAAGATCGTCGCCGCCACCTTCCGGCACGACACGTCGCGCAATCTCGATCCGCAGCTGCATAGCCATGCCGTGCTGGCAAACATGGTGCAGGGCGAGGACGGCAAGTGGCGCTCGATGGCCAATGAGGGGCTCTACGCGCGGCAGAAGCTGATCGGCATGCTCTACCGCAACGAGCTTGCCGGCGGCCTGGCGAGGCTCGGCTACGGCGTCGAGAAGACCCATGCCGACGGACGCTTCGAGATCGCGGGCGTCTCCCGCGACACGATCGAGGCCTTCTCGACCCGGCGCGCGGAGATCGAGGCGGCGATGGCGGAGCGGAATCTCGGTGCCTCCGCGGACAATCCGCGGCTTGCCGAGCGTGCGGCGCTGATGACGCGCGCCGCCAAGCGCGACATCGACCGCGAGGAATTGCGGGACGTCTGGCGGAAACAGGCCGCCGATCTCGGCCTCGATGCGAGGGCGCTCGTTGCCGAAGCGGCCGGGAATTTCTCCGGACCGGCACGGGAAGCGTCGGCGGCGGAACCTGCAACCGGACCGGGGCAGGTGCCGGAACCGGCAGCTCCGGCACTCGACGATATCGGCGGCGGCCGGCAACCGGACCGCCCGGCGCCATCCCCGGGTGAGCGGTCACGGGAGGGGACGCCCGCCAGCGATGGCGCGGCAGTGTCGGACCGCGAGGCCGTGCCGGAAGTACCGCCGGGATCGCCCGTCGCCGAGGCCGTTGCCTGGGCGATGGCGCATCTCTCCGAGCGTGAAGCCGTGTTCTCGCGCGCCGATCTTCTGGCTGCTGCGCTCGCCCACGCGCCGGGTACGATCGCCATTGCGGAGGCGGAACGTCAGGTGGCGGGGCTGGAGAGGGTCGGGACCTTGCACGGGGTCGACATGCCGGGCGCCGAGGACTCGCTAGCGACCGCGAAGACGGTCGCCGAGGAACGGGAGACCGTCTCCTCGATGCGCGCCGGCCAGGGGCGCGGCAGGTCGCCGATGCGGAGCTGGGTCGTCCAGGGGCACCTCAACAAGGGGCCGCTCACGGCCGGGCAGAAGGACGCCGTGAAGCTGATCCTGTCGGCGGAGGACCGCGTGGTCGGCGTCCAGGGTTATGCCGGCAGCGGCAAGACCACCATGCTCGACCGGGCCCGGGTGCTGGCGGAGAAGAAGGGCTACCGCATGATCGGCCTCGCACCGTCGGCCTCGGCGGTGCAGACGCTGGCGTCCGAAGCCGGCATCGAGAGCGAAACCCTCCAGATGTTCCTCGCGCGCAACGCCGGCGTTGCCGAGGGCAGGCTCACGAAGAAGGGCGCGAAGGAGATGCGCGCCGCCTTTGCGAAGACCATCCTGGTGGTCGACGAGGGCTCGCTCGCTTCCACCGTCCAGGCCCGCGACCTGCTCCGGATCGCGAGTGAGCTTCGCATCCCCCGCGTGGTGCTGGTCGGCGACGCGAAGCAGCTCGATGCGGTCGACGCCGGCAAGCCCTTCGCCCAGCTCCAGGCTGCCGGCATGAAGACCGCGGTGATGGACGAGATCATGCGCCAGCGCGATCCCGCTCTGAAGGAAGCCGTGGTCGCGAGCCTCAAGGGGGACATCGAGCGCGCCTTCGAGAAGCTCGGCGGCAATGTCGCCGAGGTCAAACCGGACAATATCGCCGGCGCCGTTGCCGCGCGCTGGCTCAGGCTCGGACCCGAGGCCCGGGAGAACACCGGGGTGATGGCGCCGAGCCACGAGCTCAGGCAGGCGATCAACGGCCATATCCGCGAGCGCCTGGCCCGCGAGGGCCGCATCCACGGCCCCGCCTTCGAGAGCGAACGGCTGGTGTCGAAGGGCTACACCAACGCCGAGAAGGCGCTCGCCGGCAACTATGCCGTGGGCGACGTGGTGGCGTTCCACCGTCCCTACAAGCGGATCGGCGTCGAGAAGGGCGACGAGCGCCGCGTCACGGGTGTGAACCACAAGGCCCGCGAAGTGCTGCTGGAAGACAGGGACGGCGGGAAGATCGCCTGGAAGCCGGGCGAGATCGGCGGACGCCGGGGCGGCAGTGAGGTCTACCGGACAGAAGGCATCGAACTGCGCGGCGGCGACCGCATCCGCTGGACCCGGAACGATGCCGGCCTCGGGCTGGTGAACAGCCGCACCGCCGAGGTCCTCTCCGTCGCGAACGGTCGCGTCACGTTCCAGCTGGAGGACGGCAAGAAGCTCGAACTCGGGCGGAACGACCCGCAGCTGCGCCATCTCGACCATGCCTGGGCCTCGACCGTGCACGCCTTCCAGGGCCGCACGGTGGACAACGTCATCGCCGCCATGGAGGCGCGGCACCCGCATCTCACCACCCAGAAATCCTTTTACGTCGAGATCAGCCGGGCGCGTGACCGGGCCGAGCTGGTCACGGACGACGCAGCCGAGCTCCGCGCCCAGCTCCAGGCCGTCACGGGCGAGCGCATCGCGGCGCTCGAAGGCATCGGCGAGATGGGGCGCGAGACGCCGGAGAAGTCCGTTGAGGCCGCGCGGGCGGCCGACAGACAACCGGATGGCCGCGCGGGACGGGATACCGGGAAGGAACGCGACGGCCCGCCGTCATCGCCGAAGGACCGGGATATGCCCGCGCCCGAACGCGGCCGCGGCGCGGACAGGGACCTCGGATTGTGATGCGGCGCACCCGGGACGGGACGGCGCCGGACGGAACGATCGGCTGAAGAAGGGAGCAGGACATGACGGACAGCAGGCATGAGGGGAACAATGCGGTCGACGAGGAGCGCGGGGAGGCTGGTCCGGCCGATGGCGGCAGGGCGGAGAGGCGCTCGCCGCACTCGATCCGGTTCCTCGATCCGGAGTGGGAACGCATCGAGGCGTACGCGGAGACGCGGGGGCTGACCGGCCCGGAGTTGGTGCGCTTCGCCGCGCTCGCGGCGATGGAGGTGGGCCCCCCGCCCTCGGCCGCAGGCGACCGCCTGGCCCCGCTGATTGAGATGACCTTCCGGGCGACCTACGTCATGGCCACCAGGATGCGCGACGAGATGCTCGACGCCGGCCGCAAGGAAGAGCTGGACGAGCTTGTTGCCGCCGCCCGCGGGCTGCAGGACGAGATACTGGGCGGCGAACCGGTCCAGGAAAACGGGTAGACGAAGACGGGTTCCCGCGGGCGGCGCCGGCAAACGGAGACCAGGCGGCCGGCAGGAGCGCAATCTCCGCCCCACCCCTTCCGTCGTCCGCGGCGAGGGTACAATGCGATTGGCCAGGCGGTCTTGAATCGCAGGGTCATCGCGCGAACTGCGAAGCCGGACCGATCCGGGCGACCGACAACGCCGGCGACGGTGCATGCCGATAGAAAATTCCTATCGCCCCCATTGGAAAATCCGTCTGGTTACGGCGGCAGGCCTTCCCACGTGACTCGGTAGCGCATCCTTCCTGGACGCGCTTCCTGGATCGAAGGGAGCGCCGGAGTGGCCGAAGCGAGCACCTTCCGCACGATAGTCCCGGCGGGCGCGCTTCTCGCCGCAGCGCTCATGTTGCTTCCGGCAACGGCGGCGGCGGGTTCGTGCAGCCCCGGTGACCGGGTGGATCACAAGGACGCCGAATGCCTGAGCGCGTCGTGGAACAACCGCGGCGTGCTCAAGAAGAGCCCGTATCATGTCCGGAACATGTGCCCGGAATACGGGAAGGTCGTGGCCAAGGTCGACCTGGTATCCGCCATGGACCGCACGCTCCACCTCGATGACGGCTCCCAGAGGGACGGCTCGACCACCCACAGGATCCGGGGCATCTCCTGCTGCTCCGACACCGGCGAGCTCTGCAACAGGTCGGACGTCGTCACCGACGCGGGGTGCGTTGCGCAATTCAATCGGGTGAGTTCGGCGGCTTGGACCTGCGTAGACGAAACCGCCTCTGCCGCCATTTCCGGCGAGAACTACAATTGTACCGTCACCGCCCGGTGCGAAGGTCGCCACGATCCTGTGTTCCACCAGTACAGGACCACCAGCATTACCGTTCCCTGGCTCGATCTGGGCGATGTGAACAATTGCTACGGGAATCTGAGGCGTGGCCCTTGCACCACTCCCCAACCGGACGCGAGCTGGCTGTCGGTAAGCGATGCGTCGGCCGAGGAGGCCGAAGGCGCCTCTCTGAACTTCACGGTAACGCTGAGCCAGGCGCTGTCGGAGATGGTGACCGTAAACTATCGGACCTCGGACGGGACAGCCAGGGCCGGGTCGGATTACAGGGCGACCTCGGGCTGGCTGTACTTCGGGCCCGGGCAGACGGAGAAGACGGTCACCGTGCCGGTGCTGGACGACGAGCTGGACGAGGGCTCCGAGACGCTGACGCTGACGGTGTGGAACAGGAGCCCGCAGCATATGAGCGTGGCGGACCCGATCGGGACCGGGACGATCTCCAACACCGACAGGATGCCGACGGCGTGGATCGCGCGCTTCGGGCGCACGGTCGGGGAGCAGGTGCTGGATGCGGTAGATGCGCGGATGCGGGCGAACCCGGCGCCGGGCGGCGAGGCGAGACTCGCCGGACAGCGGATCGGGCTCGGGCCGCCGTTCGAGGCGGGGCCGGGTGGGGATGAGACATCCGGCCGGTCCCGGACATGGGAATGGGAGGTCGGGGCGCCGCGCGTAGCACGGGATCCGGCCGACCGGCAGAACGGCGGCGCCGACCCGGCGCGGCAGAGCTTCGCATCGCGCCCGCGTTCGCCGGGGTATGGGCAGACGGCGGCGGAGCGCGACCTGCTGCCGGGCTCGTCCTTCTCACTGACTGCGGAGACGGACGGCAGGGGCTTCGTCTCGATCTGGGGCCGGGGAGCGGTGACGCGCTTCTCGGGTCGCGAAGGCGATCTCGCGCTGGACGGCGATGTGGCGACCGGCCTGCTGGGCGCGGACTGGACGCGCGGGCGCTGGACGACGGGCCTGATGGTTTCGCACAGCGTGGGCAAAGGCGGTTACGGGAGCGCGGACGGCCCCGGATCGGGGTCCGGGACAGGCGATACGGTAACTTCGACGCTGACCGGTGTGTGGCCCTGGGTGGGCCTTGCGCTGGGCGAGCGTCTCTCGGTGTGGGGCATGGCGGGCTACGGCGAGGGCAGCCTGACGCTCGATCCCGGGGATGCGGACGGCGCGCGAACCGGGGCGATCCGGACCGGCCAGGATCTCACGATGATGGCGGTCGGGCTGCGCGGCGTGCTGGTGCAGGCGCCGGAAACCGGCGGTATCGAGCTCGCGGTAACGACCGACGCCATGGGTGTGCGCACCCGTTCGGCGGCGGTCGGAGGCGGCTCGGGCAATCTCGCGGCGGCGACGGCGGAGGTGATGCGGCTGCGGCTCGGGCTGGAGGGTTCTCGGCCGTTCCGTCTGGCCGACGGTTCGGTGCTGACACCGAGTGTTGAGATCGGGATGCGCCGCGACGGCGGCGACGCCGAGACCGGTTTTGGCGCGGACATCGGCGCCGGCGTCGCCTGGAGCGACCCGAAGCGCGGGCTGGGTGCGGCGCTGCGCGGGCGCGCGTTGCTGACCCACGAGGCGAAGGGCTTCCGGCAGCGCGGGCTTGCAGGCTCTTTCTCCTGGGACCCGGTGACGGGTGACCGGGGGCCACGGCTTAGCCTGACCCAGACGCTGGGCGTCCCGGCGCAAGGCGTCGTCGAGGCTCCGTTCGGGCGCACGGCGCTGGCGGGGCGGCCGCCAAACGACCCCGGCAACGAGCCCCGGCAGCGGCGGTTGGAGGCGCGGTTCGGCTACGGCTTCGCGGCTTTCGGCGAAAGGTTTACGTCGACGCCGGAGATCGCCGTCGGCCTCTCCGATGCCGGGCGTGACTACAGTCTGGGCTGGCGGCTGGCGCGCGGCCCCGGATCGAGGTCCGGGGCAGGCGGCGGGGAGCCGGACGGCAGCGCGCTGGAGCTCGCCGTCGAGGCGCGGCGGCTGGAGAGCACTGCCAGCCGGCGCATGCCGCCGGAGCATGCACTCGGACTCCGCGTGATATCGCGCTTCTAGGCGGCGTCCACAGTACGGTATCCCCCCTTGCCTCCGGGCCGCGCGCCATCGGCGGGAAGAGCCGATGAGCGGCCGTTGCGGTCGAAGACGGACGGGGCGCGAAGGGTCCGACCGGCTGCGATGGGGGTCCGCCTCGGGTTTATCTCCGATCGCGAACAAGCGTGGATCGGTCACCGACCGTCGACTATTGGGCTCAAGGGCCGTTGCCGAAGCGGCGATTGCGGAATCTTCGGCGGTCATCTCGAGGAATCCAGACCGAAGGATTCGTTGCATTCGCGGCTCGCTGGACCATGTCTCGCTCGAAAATGCGGCCGGTTCGCGACCCGAAACGGGCGCGTTGCGGCCCGGCCGGGACGCTGAATTCCGTCGGGGACGGGCCGATGTGTCCGGGAATCGGACGGTTCTCCAGAGAACCGCGGGGCCGAATCGACGGTTCTCCAGAGAACCCTGGGCCGATCCGGACGGTTCTCCAGAGAACCGCGCCAAAAAAACAGCAGCGATTCCAGTAGCTTGGCCGCGGTTCTCCAGAGCATCCACTCGGTCCAACAATCGCAGGACCCTGTTTGACCCCGAAAGTCCCTGAAAGGGCAGGCTGTGGGGTCCCATGGCACACCTGCATCAGCGATGCGTGGGGTGTGGAACCCAAGGCCGCCCCGGGCGGTCAAACAGACGATTCGTGCTGTATGAAAGATCGGAAGATCGACGCCGGTGAAGCCGGCGGATCGGAGCCGCCGCGGCGATTGAGTGGCGGACGGTGCGGAGCGAACTGCGTAGGGCAGTGAGGAGCGAAGTGCGGGCGGGCTCCGCAGGAGCGCCCGCGCGAGTGCCGGCAGCAGTGCGACCGGCAGCGAGCGATTGCCGATGCACGAATGCGAGGCGAAGTGCATCGGCCAGTGATCGGGCGGGCGATCACGAGAGCCGGCGGGTCGGATGGCAGTCCCCGGATCGGGTCCGGGGCAGGCAGTGCGCAGCATACTGCCGAGGACGCCGAGCGAAGCGAGGCGGCGAGCGCGGCGCGAAGCGCGCGCGAGGTGGACGGTGCCGCCGCGACACCGGTGCGAAAGAGGAACGGACCGCGCCACCGGAGTGACGCGGCCCGTGTTCGGCTCAGGCCGCGATGCGCTGAACCGGAATGCCGAGCTGCCGCGCCTTGTCGACGAGGTTCTCGGTGATGCCGCTGCCGGGGAACGCGATGACGCCTTTCGGCAGGAGGTTGAGGAGTTCCTCGTTGCGGCGGAACGGTGCGGCCCGTCCGTGGCGGTCCCAGTCCGGCTTGCAGACGATCTGGTGGACGCCGTTGCGCTCGGCCCAGCTTGCCGCGATCTTCTCGACGCCGGGGCCGCCTCCATGCACGAGGATCATGTCGGCGTACTTGGCCCGCGCCATGTCCAGCCGCGCGATGACCGCTGCCGGGTTCGCGATGTCCTTGCCGCCGGTGATCGCCACCAGCGTTCCCTGCGGCAGGTGCGCCATCGTCTTGCGATCCTTGCGGGCGCGCTGGAAGTCGCGGGCGTCGATCGCCGCCGAGGTCAGCTTGCCGGTCTGGCTGGTGTGCGATCCGCGCCGTGGCCGCCACATGCTGCCGGTCTCGACCCGGTAGGCGTCGGCGGCTGCGTCGCGCATGGTCTCGAAGGCGTCGCGCCGGGCGGTGAGGTTCTGCGAACGGTCGGTGACGAGTTCGAGCTCGCGGGACTTGATCTCGGTGCCGTCCTGCTCGCGCTGGAGGTCGCGGAGTCCCGGCATCAGCTTGTCCGCTGCCCGGTCGAGACGCTGGGTCTGGCTGTCGAGCATGTTGACGAAGCCCCATACCAGGCTCTCTCGCTCGTCGGCGAGCTGGGTGCCGTCCGGGCCGACGCCCTGGGCGAGGATGCGGAAGGATTCGTGCACGGCGTCGATGGCGTCGTCGGCATCCCAGACGTCGCGGGTGTCGAACTCGTCGCGCTCGGGCGCCGCGCCGTAGAGGGCCGCGTTCTCGCAGACTGCCGCCGTGACGGACTGGGCTTCGCTCCGTTCGATGTTCTCGATGATGGTCATGATGATCTCCTTGATCGAATGTTGCACCTTTCGGAGCGCCTGCCCCGAGGTGATGTCCTGTTGGGAACCGCGCGCGCAACGGAGTCACCGGGGCCGGAATGAATGGCCCGGCGAAATGCGCGAGTGGTGCGGGCGCAGGGAGCGCAGCGACTGAGCCACGGTCGCGCGTTTCGTCGGGACTAGGCGCGCCAGCGCCGTTTCATTCCGAGTCGCGGCCGCAACGGAGCGCCAGCGGAGTGGAGGACCCCGGAGGGGTTGGCGGAGTGAGCACGTGGGTCACAATTGGACTTCACGTCGGAGGAGTATTTGTTTGCCACTTGCACAGCCCCCTTCGGCGGTGCCGCCCGGCGCATCGTTTGCAACCGAAGAACGGACCGTGCCGCCATCGTGCGATAGGGATACCCGCCCGGAGGGCCGAGACCGCGCAGCGGGCTCGGCAGGGTAGCCCGGGCCGAAGGCATCGCCCAAACTTCCTTACCCCGACAACGCCCACACCGAGTGCCGGGAGGAACGCAACCCCTGCCCGTCATTCGTCAGCCCCAAAGCGGATGCGAGAGGACCAGACTCCCCGTCACTTCACGGATGCGGCTGCGCTCGTGGACGCGGCAGGGGCCGCGCGGATCTTCGTCGAGGTGTACGACGAAATATCTGCCGCCCGCGTGCAAGGGATCGTCGAGCGCGAAGACATCGCCGACATGGTCGCCGTCCTGGTAGATGCGGGATTCGTCGGGGGCGACGCGGCGGAAGCTGACGCCGCTCATGACGCGCTCCCGCCTTCGTGCTGCGCATCGCGCTCCGCGAGGACGCAGGCGGCCCAGGCGGCGGCGCGGGCCAGGACAAGTCCGTGGCAGGGTCTTGGAAGACACCAGCACGCGTACCAGCAGTTGGCGATCGCGGCGAGCTCTTCGATCGCGATCTCGCGGCTGCGGATGCGGCGCCAGAGATCGGCGCGGTAGCGCGCGATCACTTCGTGGCGCGATCCGTCGCGCCCTACCCGGAACGGATTGCCCCACCTGGTGCGGCGATCGATCAGCACGGTGTTGTCGTGCACATGGGCGTATTCGAACGCCGCGCGGAGCTTCGGCTCGTTCCTGAGATTGATGACGGGGATCATGACTCCCTCCCTCCTCCGGGTGACTTCACCCGTCACTCCGCTTTCCTCCACTCCCCGCGAAGCGGACGAGCGGCGCGAGCCGGGCGCGGAGCGCCGGCGCGCCGAGCGAGAGGAGGTCGTCGTTGAAATCGTTGCCGACGGGAACGATGACGGTGGCGGCGACGCCGGCCCGCGCGCAGCGCCGGGCGAGGCGTTCGGCGGCGAGCGCGCCGTCCGGATCGTTGTCCCGCGCGATGACGATGCGCGCGACGCCGGGCGGAGGCGCGAAAGCGCCGAGGCTGCCGGCGGAGAGCGCCGCGGCGGCGCCGATCTCCGCCACGGCCGCGATGAGGGACAGCACCGTCTCGATCCCCTCGCCGACGACGAGCGAAGCGAGGCCGTCGCCGGGGACGGCGCCGAACCGGACGCCATGTCCGAAGATCCGCCCGAGCGCCTTGCGCGGGTTCGTGACGCCCGCCTTGGCGGGCCGTCGCGGATCGAGCCAGGTGCGCTGCACGCCGAGGATGGCGCTGTCTTCGCCGGTGACGGCGGCGACCAGCGCCGGAAACCGGCGCACCGACGAGCCTTCGCGATAGCGAAGCTCGGGGTGATAGCGCAGCGCCGCGAAGCGGCAGCGCGACAGCCCGCGAGCGTGCAGATAGCGCTCGGCATGGCTGCCGGCGATGGCGCGGCATTGCCGCCACAGGCGGCGTGCCGCTTCGGTGGCGTCGTAGTCGCCGCCGCCGCCCGTGGCCGGCGCAGCCGGCAAGGCGAGGAAGGCGCGCGCCTCGTCGAGCGCTGCGCGCAGCGTCGGCGCTCCTGAGCGATAGCGGATGAGGTCGAGCAGGTCGCCGTGTTGCCCGCTGGCGGCGTCGGTCCACTTGCCGGGCACACCGGGGCCGCGGAGGCGGACGAAGAGCGAGCGCCCGCGGGCGCCGTCGAGGTCGCCCGCGACCCAGTAGCGGCCCTGCCGGCGGCCATGGGGGAGGTAGCGCCGGCAGACGGCCTCGGCCTGCAGGCCGAGCGCGGCGGCGATGCCGGCGGCGGGAGACGGATCGTGCAGCATGCGGTACTCCTCCAATGCGTGCGGGACGCCCGATACCGGCCGGGCTCCCCTCCGGCCGGCGCCGGAGGGCGAGCGGCCAGCGCGATGCGCGGGCGCGTGGCCCGAACGGACCGGGATCCCCATCGGCGGGATAGAAGAGGCCGGCGCGCGAAGCGCCGGCCGGGAAGAACGGGAGCGCGCGCCGGTCAGGCGGAGGGCGCATCGGCAAGCCGGCCGATGCGTATCCGGCCGGTCCAGGCGACGGAGCGCGCGGCGGGATCGCCGTCGCGCAGCTGCTGGCGCAGCTCCATCCAGAGGCGCCCGAGCACGTTCTCGCCGCGATAGCTCTCGCCCGCCGGTTTTGCGCCCCACCAGGGGTCGCGGGTCGAGACCTCCACGATCGGGCGCTCGGCGGTGCGCGCCAGCGCGTCGTCGATCGCGGCCGGGTTCGCCTCGCGCTTCATCCGCAGCACCCAGCGCATCGCGTTCACGCGCTGCGCGTTCCAGCAGGGGTCCATGCCAGCGCCCGTGCCGCGCCCGATGCCGGCTGCCTCGCGCGCCGTCGGGGCGTTCGCGATCCGGCGCTGCACCTCCGGGGCGGCGCCGAACTTCGCCGCCTGGTACAGGTGTTCCGACGTCGGGAACGACCACGGGCCGGCGGCGATCGGCACGGCGAGCGGCTGGAAATTGCTGAACTCGCCCCAAGGCTCCCGGGTGTATCGAAAGCCGCAGGCTTCGTCGCGCCTGTATATCCGCATGCCGTCATCCTCCGTTGCGGGCGCGGGCTCCCTCGCCTCTTCCGCCCTTCGCCCGTCCGCAAGCGCGCCTCCGCCCCCGCCGGGCCGGCGAAGCGGCCCGCGCGCGCAGCGTTGGATCCCGGGCGGCAGGCCGTCCGGCGTTACCGTCGGGCAGGTTCGTGGATGACGATCGAGACGCGCTCGCATGGCGCGAGGCGGTCGACCAGCAGGGATCGGACCGGGGGCCAGGGCAATCCGCCCAGGCCGCATCCGAGCGGCGGGATCGCGACGGAGAGGATGGCGCGGCGGCGGAGGATGCCGGCGATGTCGTCGAGGCCGCCGGCGATGTCCTCGATGCGGCTGCGGTCGCGCCAGTGGCGCTTGGTCGGGAAGTTGACGACGAAACGCGTCGGCCCGGCGCCGATGTCGAAGACGAGGCAGCGCCCAGGCCGGACCGCGCGGCGCGCGCAGGCGTCCCGATAGGTCTCGAAATTGGCCGGGAAACGATGCCTGAACTGGAGGGCGAGTCCCTTGCCCATGACGCCGACGCAGTTGACGGGATTGACGAGGGCCTGGCAACCGGAGTCGAAGATGTTGCCCTGGGTGAAACGGATCATGGCGCAACTCCTGGCAGGGGAAGATCGAAGAAGACCGGCTGCGCCCGGCTCACGGACGACCGGCGCCGGAAGTCAGCGTCCGGAAGGTCGCCGAGATGCGGGTCGCGCGGCGGCGCCGGCCGGCGTTCCGGTCGATGCCGTGCATGAACGCGCTGCGCGCCGGGCCGGCGAGCACCAGCACGGAGCGCCGGGGCAGCACCGCGACCTCGTCGCCGGGAAGCGCGTCGCGGGCGTAGGGGAGCACGGCGCGGCGGCGGAACTGCATCGGCCAGTCGTCGGCGAGCGAGAGCGACGCCACGACCGGCCCGAAATCGGCGTGGTCGGCGTGCATCCCGATGCCTTGGCCGGGGCGGTACTCGTTGACGATGCACTGCACGGGGAGAGCGCCGCCGAAGCGCTCCCGGAGCCTGTCCGCCGTGACCTCGGCCCAGCGCGGGAACGGCGCGGCCGGGACCGGGCGGGACGCGCCGCGGTAGTCGTAGCGGTAGCCGTAGTGCTGCACTCGCCGGCTCAGCTCGGCGAGCCAGGGCGCCTCGCCGATGCGCTGGAGGATGCGCGCCTCCTCGGCCGGGGTGACGAAGTCGGGGACGATGACGGCCCCCTGGGCGAAGACGCTCGTGGTGTCGCGGGTCATGCTCTCTCTCCCTGCAAAGGCGAACGCCCCGCATGCGCTTCCCTCCTCCTCCGGCGGCGGAGACGCACCGGAGGGCCATTGCGAGGAAAGACTCGAAACCGTCTGCAAAAGGGGGGCCGGCGCGGATGCGCCGGCCCCAGTCGGGAGGGAGGAAATGAAACGATGACGACCGTCCTTTTAGAACGGAATCTCGGACCCGTCGTCGATGTCCGCCGGAGCGGCGGCGCCGGTGTCGCCCGCCGCGGCCGGGTCGGCCTGGGCCGGGGCGCCGTTGCCGTTCGGCTTGTCCAGGAACTGGACGCGTCCGCCGGGGACGAGCAGGATCTCGGTCGAGAACCGGTCGCCGTCCTCGTCCGGCTTCGACCAGCGCCGGGTCTGCAGCTTGCCGTCGATGTAGACCAGGCGGCCCTTGGTGGCGTGTTTGACGAACATGTCGATCAGCCCGTCCTGGAAGGTGACGACCCTGTGCCACTCGGTCTTGTCGACCTTGTCGCCGGTCTGGCGATTTATGTAGCTCTCGTCGGTCGCGATGCTCAGATTGGCGACGCGGCCGCCGCTCATGAGCTGGTTGACGGTGACGTCGGCGCCGAGGCGGCCGATCAGCTCGACCCTGTTGAGTCCGAATGCCATGGGGTATCTCCTTCATGGACTGGATGATGACGATGGGTGAAGAACGTCGGGGACCGGGACCACTCTCCCGAACCCCTTCGTTCACTCTCTAAAAGCCCTCCTCGAACTCCTCTCAGCCGCGCCGGTGCGCCGGGAACGGGCCGGGGAGGTCCGGGAGCGCCGCCTCGTGCAGTGCCTGCTCGAAGGGCGTGCGGTGGTCGAGGACCGCGAGGGTGCGGTCGGGCAGCACCGAGTCCCGGTCGGGACAGCGGATCGCACGATCGTGCTCGGCAATCTCGCGGACGGTGTTCCGGTCGACCCCGATCTCCGCGAGCAGCGCGCTGCCGGTCGGGGGCTCGAAGTCGTAACCGGGATCGAATGGGGACAGGAACATGGGTGGTCTCCTTTGCCGAATGCCCTGCCCGGCATCGGCGCGGGGGACTCTCCCTCCACCCCTGCCGGGCACTCGCCCGGCACGCGCTGCTCTCCACCTCTACGACCCGGAGGCGGCCCGGCGGATCGCGTCCAGCCGCTCGCAGACCGTCCGCGGCGACATCGAGCCGAGATTGAGCACCGGGATGCCGTGGGCCTCGGCGATACGGATGGCCATCCCGGTTCCACCGGCAACAAGTCCCGCGGCCGTCCAGCAGACCACGGCATCGACCGGCCGATCGAGCGTCTCCGAAAGCAGGATCGCCACGTTTCGGGCTTGCAACTTGCGGACGCTGCGGGAACAGCGGTCCCAGGCCGGGTGCAGATCGGCGGCGATTTCCATGCAGGTACGAAACTCGGACCCGGAGAGCACCAGGCAGTCCGGACCGCGGAGGCCGTTGTAGCCGGTCCAGGGCAGAAAAATCGTCCTCTGGCCGGCCGGCGCGCCCTCGGCAAACGCAGTATCGGCCCCCTTGGCGCCGCCGGAGTGCAAATGCCATCCGGTTGCCGGCACGCGTGTCCGGACCAGCCACCCGGCCATCACCGTCATGTCGGCAAGCACGGGGGCTGGCGTCGCGCGCGCCCCGATCCCGGCATAGGTGAGTGCGGTCATGTCCGGTCCTCCCGATGCGAAGTGCGCCGCGTCACCCTCCCGGCGCGCGGCTTCGCCCCTGTCGCGCTCCCCTCCGCCTCCGGAACGCGCGGCCTATGGGTGGGTGACTTGATTCGCGGCGCGGCGGCGGGCATGGCTATCGGATGGAGGCTCACGGACTCTTCAACGGGCGCGGGTTCTGGGCGCTGGCGCTCATGTGGCTGCCGGCCGGGGTGGTGGCGCAGGCGCTGGTGCGGTTCGGAGCGGAGACGGGGCCGCATGCGGGTCCCGGCCTGTCGGCGGCGATGCTGCCGATGCTGGCCGGTTCGCTGGTGGTGGTCGCGCCCTGCGGCCTGCCGCTGGCGCTCGGTTGCCGGCGCGTCTGGCGTCTCGGCTACCGGCGCGGGGCTGGCTGGGCCTGGATCGGGCTCGGCGCGGTCACGGTGGCGGCGTCGGTGGTGGCGGGGCTGCTCGGCCCGATCGCGATCGCGGTCTATGCGGTGGCGCTCAGCCTACCGGTGTGGGCCGCGTGGTGGTGGCTCGCGCACCGCGGCTGACGGCAGAGGGCGGCGGGCCGGCTGCGGAGCAGGGTGTCGGGCTACGGTCGCGCATGGCATGCAGCCGCCTCAGTGCCAGGCGTCGCCGTCGGGATCGTCCTCCTCGGCGCGCATGGACCTGGCCGCGAGCGCGGTCCAGGCCTCGTAGTCCAGACCGAGGCGCCGGTTGAGCTTGGTGCAGATTTCCTCGGCGTCAGAAACCGTCAGCGCGATCAGCGCCGTCGGGACGTAACCGCTCATTCCCTCGATGACGATCCTGATCTGCTGGACCTCGTCCTCGATGTCGTAGGCGGGCACGAAACAATAATTGGGGTCGTCGGGCAGGGTCTGGGCGGTCATGGATGGATCTCCGTCGATCGGGTCGGTGCAAGGGCCGCCCGCGGGCCGGCAATACGCATGGCGGCGGGCGGCGTGTCGGCGATACGGATACGCGCCGGCGGCGGCGGGCGCCATGCCGGAAACGGGCTCTCCGGCCGGCGCCTGCCGGCGGTACGTACAGGGGCTCAGGCGGCGAGCGGCCAGCGTTCGAGGACGCGGTCGAGAACCTGGGCGGCGGGCGCGAACGCGCGGGCGCGGTACGAGACGATCTCGACCGTGCAGCCGATGCGCCTGAGCGCGCCGACATCGGTGTCGGCCGGTCCCTCGATCTCGACCCGGTCGGCGCCCATGATGCGCCGGCGCGCAAGCCGCCAGCCATTGGCAAGCGCGAGCGCCGAGCCGCGGCCCATGACCGCCTCGAAGGCCTCCGCGCCGGTCATGGCGAGGGCGCCGTCGAGGCCGAAGGACGTGCGGACGGCCGCGACCTGTTCGGTATCGAGCACGCGCCCGATGAGGGCCTCGCCGGTGTCCGTCGCAAGCCGGCGCACCCGCATGTTCTCGGCCGGCAGCCGGTCCCAGACCGGCAGCAGCAGGCCGGCGGCGAGCCAGAAGCGGGATTCCCGGTGGGTCGGCAGCTCGGCGATCTCGTGCTCCCAGAGCATGCGCCAGCGGGCCTCGTCGGCGCGGCGCCAGTTCGAGGCGTCGAGCTCGGCCCGCGCCATGGTCTCGCGGGTCGCGGGGCGGAGCAGGCGGACGCGCTCCTGCACGCCCCCGTCGTCGAACATGCGCGACGGCGCCGGCAGCAGCACGGCGGCGCGCTTCGAGCGCGCGTTGACCGCCAGCCGGGGCTTGTCGTCGGGTCCGGGTTCGCGGGTGCCGATCGCGAGCGCGGTATCGGTATCGAGCGGTTCCAGCTTGTCGCGCCGCACGATCTCTACCAGCTCGGTGACGGCGCCCGTGCCGGGATGCTCGAAGAGGGTCTCGCGGCCGGCGATGGCGAGCGAATCGGCGCGCACGGTCTCGACCCCGACCTCGAAGCTGCCGGCCTCGATGGCCTGCTCGATGTTGGCTGCGATCCGCTCTTCCAGTTCGGCGAAAAGCTGGTTCTGCTCGTCGATGGGCAATGCCAGCAGCCGGTTGAGGAAGCGCGGCATCGGCGGCAGGTCCTCCTTGAGGTTGCCCTCATGGACCAGCTTGAGGCCGGTGGCGTCCTCGAAGCGGTCGAGCGACCAGCCCGGGATGTTGCCGCGCCAGAGGGCGATATAGAAACGGCGGAGTGCCGCCCTGGCGTAAACGCTCTCCAGGTTGTCGCTTTCGCGGAAGAGCACCTGGCCGCCGCTGCCCATGGCGGTCTGGGAATCGCGCTGGCCCCGGGTGATGGCGCCGAGCGAATCCAGCCGCCGCGCGATGGTGGCGATGAAGCGCCGCTCGCCCTTCACGTCGGTGGCGACGGGGCGGAAGAGCGGCGCCGATGCCTGGTGCGTCCTGTGGGTGCGCCCGAGGCCCTGGATCGCCTGGTCGGCGCGCCAGCCCGGTTCCAGCAGGTAATGGATGCGCCGCTCGGTGTTGGCGCATGAGAGATCGGCGTGATAGCTGCGCCCGGTGCCGCCGGCCATGGAGAAGACCAGGATGCGCTTCTCGCGATCCATGAAGGCGGCGGTCTCGGCGAGGTTGGCGGAGGCGGGCCGGCTGCGCAGCGCCAGGCGTTCGCCGCGCGCATCGGCAATCCTCAGCACCCGGCGCGAGCGGCCCGTTACCTCGGCGACGGCCTCGTGCCCGAAATGCTGCACGATCTGGTCGAGCGCCGAGGGGACCGGCGGGAGTGCGGCAAGCTTCTCGATCAGCGCGTCGCGTTTGGCGACCGCCTCCTGGCAGAGCACGGGGTTGCCGTCATCGTCGAACACCGGCCGCGAGAACAAGTTGCCGCTCTCGTCGGTGAAGGGCTCCTGGAGCTGCACCGGGAAGGCGTGGGCCAGGAACTCGATCACGGTCTCGCGCGGGGTGAGGTCGACGGAGAGGTCGTCCCACTCGGATGCCGGAATCTCGGCGATGCGGCGCTCCATCAGCGCCTCGCCGGTCGAGACCAGCTGGACCACCGCCGACCGCCCGGCATCGAGATCGGCCTCGACCGCGCGGATCAGCGAGGGGCACTTCATGGCGGTCAGCAGATGGCCGAAGAAGCGCTGCTTGGCGCCCTCGAAGGCCGACATGGCTGCGGCCTTCGCGTTCCGGTTCAGCGTGTCCTCGCCGTCGACGATGCCGGTCGCCTTGAGCGCCTCCTGGATGTTCCGGTGGATGACCTTGAAGGCGCCGGCATAGGCGTCGTAGATGCGCCGCTGTTCGGGCGTCAGGGGGTGTTCGAGGGTCTCGACCTCGACCCCGTCATAGGAGAGCGCCCGGGCCTGGTAGAGGCCGAGGGCCTTCAGGTCGCGCGCGACCACCTCCATCGCGGCGACGCCGCCGGCTTCCATGGCGGTGACGAACTCGACCCGGGTCTCGAACGGCGTCTCGCCGGCGGCCCACAAGCCCAGCCGCCCAGCATAGGCGAGGCCGGGGACGGTGGTGGCGCCGGTCGCCGAGACGTAGGCGATGCGCGCGTCCGGCAGCGCGTTCTGGAGGCGCAGCCCGGCCCTCCCTTGCTGGGACGGCTTGACCTCGCCGCGGCTGCCCTTCGAGCCGGCGGCGTTGGCCATGGCATGGGCCTCGTCGAAGATCACCGCGCCGTCGAAGGCATGGCGGTCGTCCTCGTCCAATGAGCCGGCGAGCCAGGCGACGATCTGGTCGAGGCGCGAGGTCTTCCCCTGGCGGGCCGGCGAGCGCAGCGTCGCGTAGGTGGCGAAGAGGATACCCTCGGAGAGCGGGATCTCGGCCCCCTGGCGGAACCTGCCGAGCGCGATCACGTCGTCCTCGCGCCCGCCGAGCGCGCACCAGTCGCGCCGCGCGTCCTCGACCAGCTTGTCCGACTGCGAGAGCCAGAGGGCGCGCTTGCGGCCGCGCAGCCAGTTGTCGAGCACGATGGCGGCGACCTGCCGGCCCTTCCCCGCGCCGGTGCCGTCGCCCAGCATCCAGCCGCGCCGGAAGCGCACCGGCGCCGACAGCACCTCGCCGTCGTCGGTGACATCGGTGGGATCGGGACTGCCGTCATCGCCGTCGCCGTCCTCCTCCTCCGGGCAGCGCTGCACGATCTCCCAGCCCGCACCGATCCGGTAGTCGGCGGCGAGATGGCGGGCTTGGGCTTCGCCCGCCAGCACGATGCTCTCGAGCTGGGCGTCGGACAGGAGCCCGTCTGTCACCACGCGCTCGGGCAGGATCGGCCGGTATGCCGGCACGGGATGCGGCACCGCGGCCATGGCGGCGGACTGCACCAGTGGGGTCGGATGCTCGACGGCGCCCGGCACCCGCACCGCGCCCGGCCGCCACGGATCGTAGGGGCCGGCATTGGGCTCGGCAGGCGAATCGCCGGCGGCGGCGTCCGGGGCGGCAGTCTTGATGACGAGCTCGGAGACGGGTCCCCAGTCATGGACGGTTGCGGGTGCGGCGGCGGAATCGGTGCCGGTGCGGTGTTTCGTGACCGTCGCGGCGACCGGCTTGCCGAACAGGTCGCGGGCCGGGCCGGCCGGGACAGACCGGACGGGGTGCGGGCCAATCGGGAGTCTCGGCGGCACACGCGCGATGACGATGTCGAGCAGTGCGCCGGCGTCGGCGGCGCGCGCCTCCCGGTCGACGTCGACTCCGGGCGCGGAGGACCGCTCGATCACGGTGAGCCGGGTGTCGAAGCCGGTGCCCCGGCGCGCATAGGCGCGGCCGTCGACGGCCATGGTGAAGACGGTGCGGGCGCCGCCCTCGACGGATTCGAAGGCGTCCCGCCAGGCGGCGTCGCCCGGGACGCAGTGGGCCGAGGTGATGGCGGCGAGGCGGCCGCCCGGCGGCAGCATGGAAAATGCCGAACGGAGATGGCGCAGATCCGCGTCGTGGCGGATGCGGTCGACGCCCGGCGTCGCGGAAAACGGCGGGTTCATGATGACGGCCGTGGGCCGGACGTCGTGAAGCCGGTCGGCGATGGCTTCCGCGTCGAAGGCGGTGACGATCGCCTGGGGAAAGAGCCGGGTCAGGAGGCGGGCGCGGGTCTCTGCGTATTCGTTGAGATGCAGATGGCCAGGGGCCTGCGCTCCCATCGCGCATTCCGCCATGACCGCCAGCATGCCGGTGCCGGCCGAGGGCTCCAGCACGGTGTCGCCCGGCCGGATCGCGGCGGCCTTGAGCGCGGCATAGGCGAGCGGCAGCGGCGTCGAGAACTGCTGCAGGCGGATCTGCTCCTCCGAGCGCTTCGTGTGCGAGGGTTCGAGCGCGGCAACGGTGTGGAGCATCGCCAGCATGGTGCGGGGGCCGTCCGCGCCGCCGCCGGCACGCTGGCGCATGGCCCGGCCGTAGCGCTGCACGAACAGCACGACGGCGGCTTCGGCGGCCTCGTAGGCGTCCTTCCAGACCCAGCCGCCGGACGCGTCCGACGCGCCGAAGGCCCGCGTCATCGCATCCCGGAGGGTCGCGGCATCGAGCGTCCGGCCGGCCTCCAGGGTCGGCAGCAGGCTCCGGGCCGCGGCGAACAGGGCCTCGCCGGCGACCGGACGGGCCGGCGACGCGGGCGGGTCGATGGCGGACGCGGGAAGGGGTGGACGCGCGTGCGCGTCCGGCGCCTGGTGGGCGTCGAGCATGGCGATCTCCGTGCTGGAAGGGCGTGAAACCGGCGCGGGCGCGGAACGGGGTCTCCCGCCCCGGCTCGCCGGACTGCCCCGGGCCGGCTGGCCGGACTCCGGCCGGCGCAAGGCGCGCCGGGGGAACCGGGCGGGAGCGCGACGCGGCGTATGGATTCAGGAAGGTTGAGGCGGTCTCAGGCGGGCCGCGTCAGCGGAAGCGCTTTCCCTCGGCCGTGAACGTCAGCGCGTTGACGGCGATCGCTTCGTCGACGACGGCGTCCGAGGTCTGGTGCTCGTACTCGCACCGGAGCTGGCGGTAGAGCCAGCGCGCCAGATCGCGCAGAGCCTCGATCACGGTGTCTTCGGCATCGTCCGTCGGCGGCTGCCAGGTCGGGCTGTCGTGCTCGACCTCGATCGCCATGCAATACTCGTGGCAATGGCGGCCCTGTTGGCGAATCGTGGCATTCAGTTGGAAAAAGTTCCTTCTCTGCACCGCCTGCAACTCGTCCGCGATGCGGTGCAGCTCGGTGTCTTTCGGTGCGTGGGCGCGGATGCCCTTGGCGCCGCCGCGGGCATGGTCGTACTGGCCGGCGAAACTCGCGCCGTCGCCCTGATTGCCAAGACCGGTGAAGAAGAGTCGCGGTTTGTCGCGGGTTCCGCCGCCATATAGGCGCACAGGGTTGGTGGCGAGCGTTACGCCGAGGATTCGGCAGATGGTCTCGAAGTCATCGAACACGAAGTCGTACCATTCGTCGTGGAGACCAACCTCGCGATACCATGATCGGGCGGCATCCTTCGCGTGGTCCGAAAGCTCGTCGATGCCGTAGACGACGGTCTCGATAATCCTGGGCATGATCAGCACCCCTCCGAGGCAATGGGCACGAACCGGACGGCTTCCCGGATGCGCCGCCGGGCAACCCGGTCGTGGTCGGGATTGGCGCGGGACCAGCGGGCGGGCTTGCGCGAGAACCAGGCGAAATGGGAATGTTCCGATTTCGCCTGTAATGGGAACCAGAGGATTATGGGAACCTTGATTCCCAACTGCCTGTGATGACAGGCCCATTCCGCTGATCAGGTTCACATAAGTATTCGAGCTCAGACGTTCGCGAGCATCGCCATCAGCTCGTCCTTCACGCCCGCGAAGCGTCCCTTGCCGAGACCCGGCGAACGCCACTCCGCGATAGTGCCCAGCTTCTCGGCGGGATCCGTGCGAAGGTATATCTCCGTGGTCTGGAGGCTCTGGTGCCCCAGCCACAGCGAGACCTTGCGGATGTCGCCGGTCGCATCGAGAATCGTCAAGGCACAAGCGTGCCTCAGCACATGAGGGGTCACTTTCCGGCGCGTGATCGACGGTTCGGTCCGAGCTGCCGTCGCGACATGCAGCACGAGCCGCTTGGCGAAGCCGCGCCGGGTCATTCCCTGTCCCATCGCGTTCAGGAACATGTGCCGGTCGGGAACCTCGGGGCGTATGGCGAGCCATGCCCCGAGCGCGGCAGCCGTTTCCCTCCAGAGCGGCAGGACGCGGGTCCGCCTTCCCTTGCCCGTGATCCGCACCTCGTCCAGCTGCGGCATCCTGACGTCGTCGAGGGCGAGGCCGACCAGTTCGGAGACTCGGAGCCCGGCATTGTAGGCGAGACACAGCATCGCCCGGTCCCGGGTTCCGGACCTGGTGGCGGCATCCGGAGCCTTCAGCAGCGCCTTCACCTCGTCCCGGTCGAGATGCCTGAGCGCGGGAACGTCGCCCTTCTTCTGCGGGATCGCGTGCACGCGTGCAGCCATGTCGAGGCAGTCCGGGTGCCGGAACTCGATGAACTTGAAGAAGCTCTTGACCGCGGCCAGTCGGATGTTGCGGGTGCCGACGCCGTTGCCCCGTTTCGCCTCGAGATGGTCGAGGAAGGCGAGGATGGTGTCGACATCGAGATGCCCGACTTCGAGCATGCAGGGGCGGATGCCGTGCCTGTCTGCGGCAAAGATCGAGAGAAGCTTGAAGCTCGTGGCGTAGCTCTCGACGGTGTGCCGGCTGGCCCCCCGGTCACGGGGGAGATGCTCCCTCAGGAACGCGGCCAATGGAGATGCGAGTCGGGTCATGTTGTCTCCTTTCCTGTTGTCATGTGAAGTTTCTCGGCCGCCTCCGACACTTGGCGCATGAGGACGGGTGTTGCCTCAAGGTACCAGTAGGTGTTCTTGACGCCGGTGTGTCCGAGAGTGGTCGACAGCGCGAGCATGTGCCGGCCGACGTCCCTCCGGCTGGGGGAGAGGCTGCCTTCCAGTGCGGCGACGGCGAATCCGTGGCGAAGGTCGTGCAGCCTGGGGCCGGGCTCGCCGGGCGCGCCGCGAACTCCCGCCTTGCGCGCGAGCAGGATGAAGATTTGGGTCAGATATGGCGGTCGCAACGGCCGGCCGGATGCGAGAACGAACAGGTGTTCGCAGGGTCCGCCCTGCCGCTTGCGCGCCACGAGATAGTGTTCGAGGGCGCGGCGGGCGGTCTCGTGCAGGGGCACGAGGCGGTCCCTGCCGTTCTTGGAATTCCTGACCAGAAGCCCGTCCGGTCCCAGGTCCTCCAGCAGCAGCCCGGTCGCTTCCGAGCGCCTCAGGCCGGTGCATGCCATGAGGCCGATGACATGATGGAAGGTCAGCGGGGTGAGCGACCCCGCTGGCGCCAGTGACAGCGCCTCCTTCATGATCTTCCGGATCTCCTCTGGCGACGGAATGCGCGGCGGCGGCCGGTGCCGTCGCGGCCTGCCGAGAGCCTCCCGGTGGGGCACCTCGTGACGGTCGTCCCCGACATGGAGGAAGACGGCCATGCCGCGGACGATGTGCAGTCGCCTTCGGGCTTGGCCGACCGATGTTGCCGTGCGGGCCCAGTCCAGGACGCTGTCTGCACGCACGAACCTGTCGCCCCTGGCGTCGGCAAATTCGGCGTAACGCATCAGGATCCGTTCCTCCTCCCTGAAGGACAGGCCCAGCGCCTTCCTGCCGGCGACGTAGCCCTTCGCGTGATCCGTCATGGTCATGGGGCCTCTCCCTCGCACGGCCAGGGCTGAGCCAGTTCGCGAAGCATCCGGACATCGACGCGGGCATAGATCGCGGAGACATCGGGAGAGCTGTGCCTGAGAAGGGCGCCAACGGCTTCAAGCGGGGTGCCGTCGCGCAGGAGATTCGTCGCCGCCGAGTGCCTGAACAGGTGCGACGATGCCGGGCCGACGCCCCGGACGCCGGCCCGCCTGATCGCGCGAGCGACGATCGTGGTGCCGATGCTGCTGCACGCCAGGGGACGGCACGGCGCTCTGCAGCGCAGAAACACCTTCCTCTCGTCGCTGTGTGGCCGGGCCTTCAGGATGTAGTCCCGCAGCGCATCTCCCACATCCTGCGGCAGCGGCAGCTCCGCCTCCCGCCGCGACTTGCCGCCGACCCGGATGACGGCCCGGTCCCAGTCGATGTCGTCGAGAGCTAGCCCGGAGACGTCGCCAGCCCGGAGCGCCAGCCGGGCGAGCAGCAGCAGGGCCGCCCTGTCGCGCAGCCCGATCGGCGTCGTCACGTCGCAGGTCGCGATCATGCGCTCGATGTCGTCCTGACCGACGTGCCGGGGCAGGGTCCCGCCCTGGAGCCTCGGCACCGTCGGGACCGCGTGGACGAGTTCCGGCCGGCAGAGGCCGTTGGTCCCGAGGAAACGCAGGTACATCCGGAGCGCAATCGCCTCGCGTCCGACCTGTCCGCGAGAGGCGGTTTCGAGGCGACCCAGGACCGTGTTCCGGACCAGGGCGACGTCATACGTTCCCGGCTCGTCGCCGAGGGCTGGGAGAAGCGTGCGAGCGCGCCGTTCGTACTGTTCGATGGACGAGTCCCTGAGGCCGCGGTGCTGTCGAAGCCAGTGCAGGAACGCATCCAGATGCTCCCAACGCTCCGCGTGGCGTTTCGGGACCTTCGGCGCCGGGATGACATTCCTGTCCGCCAGGAACGCGGCAAGAAGCCGAAGCAACGATGCGGATTTGTCTGAACCGGCGAACCCGACAGGCCTGTCGAGGAACCCGGGATGAACGCAGGCGCAGTCGTGGGCGAGAAAGCGGCGCCGAACGCGCTCGTCGGCTGCCGCCAGGGGAATGTCCGACAGGTGGAGCCAGACGAAGAAGTGACGGCACAGGTTCCCGCTCTGAATAATCACCGAACGCGCGTATCCCTGCATTTCCAGGGACTCCCGGAACTGCACGGCGAGATGTCCTCCGGCCTCGATCTCCGGCGCCGCCTTCGCGTGCACGGTCTCGAGCAGATGCCGGAGGAAGCTGATCGCAAAATACCTTTGATCCTGTCCGGGCCTCTTGCCGATCCGATGCCGGCCCGGGCAATGGCATACATGGCGCATGAAGCGATCAACGAGGCGGATGTCGAACGTTTCGAGGCCCAGCCCGCTGGCCGCCAGCCAGACCGCTACATGCCTGGCCGTGCTGATCATCGAGCCAATCGTCCTGTCCGAATGGCCAAGGCTTTCCAGACGATTTGCGTAACCCCGGATAGCACGGGCATCGCGCTCCGGAACCACATCGGTGAGCGACGGGCTGAGTGTTTTTGTAGTCATGGGTTTTCTCCTGTCAGTGTCAAAACCGACAGGAGTGGAGCAGATTTTTATGTGAACCTGATCAGCGGAATGGGCCTGTCATCACAGGCAGTTGGGAATCAAGGTTCCCATAATCCTCTGGTTCCCATTACAGGCGCCCGAATCCGCGACATGGCCGTCGCTCCAGGCGACGAAATGGTTGCCGGCTGAGATCGCCCAGGTTCCGGAGGGCGCGTCGTCCAGGAAGGTTCCGAGCGTGACGGCGCGCACGTCGAAGGGAAGCCCGGCGAAGATGCGCCGCCATTGCGACTCGAGGCGCGCATAACGGCGTTCGCAGTACTTCGGGTGCCGGATCGCGTAGTCCGGCGCCCAGCCGAACTCCCCGAGCGCGGCGGCGAGCTCGTCCGTGCAGACGCCGTTGACCGAGGGCCGGTCGAACAGGCGGCGGATGACGGCGGCGGCCTCGTGGGTCGGCACGCCGGCGATCGCGGAAATCGCGGCGGGGCCGCACTTGACGGCGCGGCCGGTGATCCTGTGCAGCATGGCGGTCTCCGGGCTGAAAGGGCATGGGCGTCCGGCGCGCGGCGGGACCTCCCTCGCCGCACCGCCGGCCCGCCCGGCGCCGGCTGGCCGGCCTCCGGGCGGTGCGGCGCAAGAGGGCGCGGCCTTCGGAGGTCGGGATCACCAGCGCTGCGCGTCGAGGTGGCGCAGCACGGCGGCGGTGAGATCGCGGATGTCCTGGTAGGGACGCTCGTCGGAGTCGTTCCATTCGATGAGGCTGTTGAGGTGAGGCTCGAACTCCGGCGCGTCCCGTTCCCGGGCGCCGGTGTCGATGCCGGCGACCCTGGTGTAGACGGCGCATATGGTCTCGGTCGCATCGCCGGTATGGGACGGGTCGTGGCAGAGGACCGAACCCGTGTGGATCCGGATGGCGGCGCCGAGGCAGAAGCAGCGGGGGCTCTCGGGCGTGGCGAGGCGGAAGGCGGGACGGTGACGGGCTTCGTCGTTATCGACGACGTGGAAGCCGCCGTCGAATTCGATGACGTCGCCGTCGTCGTCACGGCCCCATCCCCCCTGGTGCCAGCGTTTGGGGCGGTCGAAGGTCTCGTGGACGCGGCGGGCGATTTCGAGCTTCTGCTCGGGGCTGAGGGTCTGCATGGGCGTTGCTCGCTCGAATGGGTGCGGCGGGTGGGGAGGCGCGGGGGCGCGCTCAGTCGTCCTCGGGAAACATGACCGTCACCACCGGCTCTCCTGCGTCGCCGGCGCCGATCGCCACGATGGGGAAGTGTTTGCGGGGCGCCCGGTTGCTGTCGCGGAGGTCCTTGCGGATGTCGCGCACCAGCACGCACATGATCACGCGGTCGCTGTTGGAGGCGCGGAGCGCGTAGTGGCGCGCCATCCAGAGGACGTCCCACAGGCGCCCGCGCTCGTCCTGGAAACCGCAGTAGCCCTCGGGAAGGGCGACCAGGCGGTTCCAGACGGTGCGCGTGATCGCGACGGGAATCTTGAAACCGGCTTCGCGCGCGGTGTCGGAGACGTCGACGAGGATGCCGTCCTCGATCGCCTGGGCGCGGGTGTAGGCGAAGATCACGGGAGCGAATGCGGTGGGATTGCCGGGCTTGGGCATGGTCGGGTTCCTGTGCGGGGAAGAGGCGGAGGCGATCGCTCCGGCCGGGGAATGGGTGAAACGGGCGACGGCCCTCGACGCGGCTGCGCGGGGACCGGATTGCGGGGCGTTGGGGTTGCGGCCCGCCGGCTCCCGCGATGCGCGTGGAGTTCCCGGCGCTGGCCGGGGAGTCGTTGCCGGGAGAATTGCGGGCGACCGGAGCGGCCCGTCAGAGCAGGCCGCGGGCCTGGAAGCTCACCGAGCCGGTCGGCGTGACGATCACATGGTCGAGCAGCGTGACCTCGATCGTCTTGAGCGCGTCGCGCATGCGGCCGGTCATGTCGATGTCGGCCCTGGACGGTTCCGGGTCGCCCGACGGGTGATCGTGAATCGCGATGACCGCGCTGGCGTGAAGCTCCAGCGCGCGCACGCAGATCTCGCGGGGATAGACCGGGGTGTGGCAGACCGTGCCGCGCTGATGTAGCTCGTCCGCGACAAGACGGTTCTTCCGGTCCAGATACAAAACCCGGAACTCCTCCACCTCGCGGTGCCCGGCGAGCGTGCGGCAATACTCGATCACCTTGTCGTAGTTGCCGAATGACGGGCGCACGGTGTCCGGCACCTCGGCGCGCGCCATGCGGATGCCGAGCGCCTCGGCGGCCTTGATGGCGGCGATGGCGTCCCCGGAGAGGCCGGGCACGGTGCGCAGCCTGTCCGGCCGGGCGGCGAGGACGCGCGGCGCCGTGCCGAACACCGCCAGCAGGCTCGCGGCGAGCGCACCCGCCTCTGCCGCGGACTCGCGCCCGGAAAGCAGCAGTTCCAGCAGCTCGCGGTCGTCGACGGCCTCGCGTCCGGCGCGCAGGAGCCGGGCCTGGAGCCGGCGGCGGCCGGCGGCCTCCCGGATCGGGGGCTGCCCCGGACCCAGATCCGGGGCCGGCGGTGCGGGCACGTCGAAAAGGGCCATGTCGCGGAAGCCCGGTTCGGGGGCGTCGAGCGGCGTCATTCGAGGTCTCCCTGGTCGGGTCGATAAGGAAAACGCCCCGCCCCGGGCGTAACCGGGACGGGGCGAATTGCGGTGTATGGAATTCCGTCAGGCGCCGGCGGCGCTCCCGGTCTGGGATCGCCCGGCGGCGGCGTCGAGCTCGGGTCCGGACTCGGCGATGCGCCCCGCGGCCCGCGCGGCCTCGGCGTAGGTGGCGAGCGGGATGCTCCGGGCGTCGAACCAGAGATCGCGCTCGATGCCGAGTCCGAACGGACCCTAGAAGGATTCGAGCTCGGAAACCCTCACGCTGCCTACTTCCGGGCAGCCCATCCCGAGATCCGCCAGGCAATGGGCGACATCCGGGTCTTCGGGATCGAGCTCGCTGACCAGCCAGGTCCCGGCCCCCGCGGGGTTGAACCAGCGGACGACCGGAACGTGGCTGTCCTGGCGGTTCCTTCCGTTGGCGAGCAATCGCTCGCGGAGTTCGGGGGTGAGAAGGTCCATGGGCCGCCTCCGTTCAGGGCGCGGTGGCGCACGCCGCGGGGCCGAGCTCGACCGCGACCTTGCCGGCGTCGACCGTGATCGTGACCGAGCGGTCGGGCGGCATCAGCCAGAGCAGGTCGGTCCAGACGGCATCGGCGATGGCGCGCTTCTGGGTCTCGTCGCCGGGTTCCCGGGCGACGGTGGCTGCCGGGACCGCCGGGGTGCGGGGGATATGGGCGGTGTCGAGGTTCATGGACGGGGCCTCCTGTAGCTGAAGGGTTGACGAAAAACCGGGAGGCTTCCGCGCCCCGGCCGTGCTCACCCGGAAGAATGCCGGCCCCGGCTCCGGAGGGAGCGGGGCCAGCGCCGGGAGAGGATGCTTTGCGGCGGCGAGAGGCCGGCGGCGGGTTCAGTCGACGATCCTGACCCGGGCCCTGCCGCCGGTGACCTCGACACGGGGCTTGGCGTCGGGTCCGACGGAAACCGTCACCAGCGGCTTGTTCGCGGGCGGATGCGGCGGATCGCAAATCTCGCTGGTGACCGTGCCGGCTTCGGTTGCGATGCGGACCAGGACCCGGCCGCCGGAGACGTCGACGGCGCCCGGCGGGACGGGACCTGTCAGTGTGACCACCGGCGGCTCGCCGCGTTCGGTAAATCGGTCCGGCACCGGCAGCGCGGCGTCCCCCCACGGGTCGGCATCGGCGCCCTCGCAACAGGCATCGACGTAGGTATCGGTGACATGGCCGCTTGATTTCCAGCCCGCGGGGTCGTTGTTGGCGGCCTCGATGGCTTTCTCTAATGCGTGTTCGAGGGTGGCGGCCTCGACGGTGACGGTGTTGGCGACGTGGGTCGAATACCCGACCTGAACCGTGAACTGCCGGCTCATGACGCGGCCTCCACGGCATCGTGCAGGGTGACCCGGACCTCGGGCCGGGCTATGGAAATCTCCACCGGCCGGTCTCGGGGCACGAGCCAGAACAGCTCGCGGCGCACCGCCTCGGCGATGGATGCGATTCTTGCTTCGTCGTCCGATGCGAGCAGCCTCATCGAGATATGGAGCGCTTCCTGATCGAAGCGGTCGCGCTGGGTTTCGTAAGAATCCGAATCGGCGTCGTCCGACGCCGAGAAGAAGCCGGCGCGCAGCAGTTCGGCGAGCTGGTGCGGTTGCAGGTCGCTGTCGGCGGTCACCAGCGGCAGCGCCTCGGCGACCCAGGACCAGGCCTCGCCGGCAAAGGCGACGTCGGCCGGGATCACGAAACTGCGGACCGGCCCGCGCACCGGCCAGACGGCGAGGTCCATCCGGATCGTTTCGGGCCGGGGCGGCAGGGCGGCGGCGGATTGTCCCGTCCGCTCCGGCAGCGGGAAGTCCTCGAGCGGATACTCCTTGCCACCGATGGCGAGGTGGGTGGCGATGCCGGCGACCCTGTCGAGACCGTCATACCAGTCGTAGCCCGCAAGCCGGCGGTCGGTCTCGAAGAGGCTCGTCGCCATGCCGGCCCGCTCCGCGGCGCGAAAGAAGGCCTGGGCCTCGGGCGGTTCCGGGTCGACGTCCATGACCAGGGCGCCATGGCCGGGCACGGCGAGCTGCGGGGGTTCGCGCCAGTCGTCGACATCCGCGGTGGCGGGCCGCCAGGGACGCAGCACGGCCGGCGGCGGGGCGATATCGATGCCGGCCTCTCGTGCCCGCTTCCAGTCATCGAAGGCCGGACGCGGAGAAGACCCGGCCGCCATGGCGCGGTAGATGGCGAGGCGCGCGGCGTCGCGCATCTCCTTCAGGAAATCGTTCTCGACGGCTTCCTTGCGCGCCGGCAGCACCAGCTCGAGATCGGGGCAATCGCCGATATCGGCGCGGACCGACCAGATGCCGGCGTGGACGCTCTCGACCGTGGGGAGGCGCACCGGCAGGGTCAGGCCGTGGAAATTGAGGTCGGGATCGTTGTAGCCGCGATGGCGGTCGCGGAAGACGCCGAAGGCGAGGCCGCGCCAGGGTTCGGCATGGACCGCGCCGTCGAGGAAGGCCCGGCGCTCCAGCTGCTCTCCGCCCGGTTGGGAGGACGGAATCTCCTCATAGAATACCGGCAGAGGGTAATGCCGGGCGGCATTCTCGGCCGCATTGCGGATCGCGGCGGCGGATTCGGTGGCCTCGAACGAGATCGACGTGCCGTGCGGAAAGGGCGCCGCGTCATCGGGATGGACTTCGGCCTCGACTTCGCCCAGGAAATGTTCCGGGGCCAGATCGACCCGCCAACCGGGCATGGTGCTGCCATCCGGCGAGCGCGGCCGCGACGAGACGGTGCAGCCGCGGCGCGACAGGCTGGCAAAGCCGAATCCGGCGGCGTCCTCGCGGCGGACCAGGTCGTCGGACCAGCCGTTCTCGCCGAAGCTCAAGAGGACGGCGGGATCGGCGATCCCGGCGCCGTCGTCGGCGATGGTGACGGTGAAACGGGGCTCGACGGACGACGGATCGGCGAGCGTGGCGACGGCGATCCGCACCCGCGTGGCGTCGGCACGACGGCTGTTCTGCAACGCCTCGGTCATGACATCCGAAAGCGTGCTGGCGTAAATCCTCGTGACCCGCCGGATGGCGCTGTCGTGGATGCGGGCGCGGATCGTCCTGGGGGACGTACTGGCAATCTGGGTCATGCGTGGACCTCCGTGAGAGGTGTGGAAACGGAAACGCCCCGCCCGGCCTGCCCCGGCCTGTGAGGCGGGGGCGATGGACCGGGCGGAGCGTTCGGAGCGCTCCGGAGAGCGGTCAGTGGACCCGGCGCAGGAACTCGGGGATTTCCAGCGGATCCGGAGCGGCGTCGCGGCCGTTGATGTGCGCCGGCGGCATCCCGTCGGCCGGCTCGGCGGCGTCCTCCAGGATTGCCGTACCGGCGGTTCCGGCAATCTGGCCGTCATTACCGGCATCGTTGCCGTCATCGGCGCCGGAGGGACCGGTTTCCGGTGCGGCCGGTTCGGCGTGATCGTTGGCACTGCCTTCACCGTTGGCGGGGGCCGGTTGGGCGCCGACGCGTCCGGCCTCCGCCGGCGGGTCGACGCTCTCGACCGCCGACGCGGTGGGTGCCCCGTCTGCGGGCACCCCGCCGGTCTCCGCCCCGGCGACCGGCTCCGGAGCGGAGGCATCGGCCGCCTGCTCCGGTTCCGCCGTCACGGCATCGTCCGCTTCGTCGTCGACCCGGCCGGTGTCGAAGGCCGCGAAGCCGGGCGGAACCCAGGCGAGGGCGGCGGCGTGCATCTCGGCGCTGAGGCCGAGCGGCGGATCGCCGGCCGCGAAGGCCTCCGCCATCGCATTGGCGAGTGCGGGCTTCTTGTTCTTCGACCGCGCGGACGCCCAGGCCGGGCTCAGAACCGAACGGGCGATCTCCAGAATCCGGCCCTTGTTGATGCGCGACCACAGCATGTCCGCCGTCGGGCGCACGTGTTTCGCGAAGTCGATGTCGAGCCGGGCGACCGTGGCCTCCAGCTCGGGACGGGCCTGGGGCTCGAAGGCGAGCTGGCCCTTGACCGTCCGCGCGACGCAGGCGGCGAACAACGCCTGCTTCTCGGCCTGCGAAAGTTCACGCAGTGCCGCGAAGGACTCGCCGTCGTCCTCGATCGTGAGCCAGTCGAAGCCGAGACCGGAGCGGTCTTCCAGCATCGCCTCGCCCGGGCTCCAGGCCGCGAAGTCCTCGTCGTTCATGCGCACGGTCGGCCGGTCGGGGGTCTCGCGGATCGCGATGTCGAGCGCGTGCGACTTGTAGCCGTCGGTGAAGACGGAGCGGCCGAGCTGGAACAGCATGAGGTCGAAGGCGGCCTCGAAGTCCCCGGCGAGCTTTGCCTTCACCAGCGCCGTCCGGACCGAGCGGAGATCGTCGGCAAGGCCGATGCCGACGCCGGCCTCCTTGCGCGCCTCGGCCTCGCGGTCCTTCGGCAGGGTCATGGGAGGGGACATCGCAGGTCCGGCGATGCGGGCGGTATCGGTCCCGGTCTCGATCCCGGCGGTATTGGCGCTGCCGCCATCGCCGGAACCGGTCTGGGCGGCGTCGGACTCCGCCGCCGTCTCCTTCGGCATGTCCTCGGGCCGGACCAGCCCGTCGATGACCTGGAGCGTGCCGTCGCGCGCGATGGTGGCGATGCAGCCGGCGATCCCGAAATCCTCGCGCTTGTAGACGGCGCGGGCCTCGATCCCGCCCTCGATCTCGTCGAGGCGGGTCTCGATGGTTTCGGCCTCGCGGACCAGCTCCTCGGTCCAGTCATCGTCGTCGAGCTCGGCGAGGACGCCCTGGCGGGCCTCCAGCTTCTCGATCTCGGCCTGCTCCTCGGGCGTGCGCTCGGCGGGCTCGGGATGGATGCGGCCGTAGCGGGCCGTCGTGTTCCAGTCGACCTCGACCATGGCCGTCGCCCACTTCCAGCGGGTCGCGAGCTCGTCCTTGAACACCCGCAACTTCTCCATGGCGAGGTCGTTCAGGAGCGCCGGGTCGTCGAACCAGACGTCGCTGTCGTCCTCCCTGGAGAAGAGGTCGCGCAGCACCTTGCCGCCACAGGCCTCGTAGGCCTCGACACCGACGAACCGGGCGACCGCGGAGGTTCCCGGAATCCGTTCCTCTGTCAGCAGCCGCTTCACCTGCCAGGCGGAGGGCCGGTAGCCCTGCCCCGCGACCTGCTCCCAGGCCGCCATCTGGCGGGCGTGGTCGGTGGTGACGGAGAAGGCCTTCAGCACTTCCAGGTCGATGTCGTCGGCCCGGTAGGCGTCGAGCAGGTCCGGCGCCACGTTGCCGAGGCGGAGGCGCTGTTCGACCAGGCGTTCCGTCGTGCCGAAGCGCGCCGCGATCACGGCGACGGAGAGGCCGGCGTCGGCGAGCTTGGTGAACGCGACCACCTGGTCTGCCGGATGCATGGCGATACGGACGACGTTCTCCGCCAGCGACAGCTCGCCCGCGTTATCCGGATCGGCGGCGACCAGGCAGGGCACCGGGTGGTCGGGATCGATCGTGCCGTCCTCGGCCAGTGCCTTCATGGCCGCGAGGCGGCGGCCGCCCGCGACCACGGCCCAGGCGCCGGCATCGGCGGGACCGTCGATACGGACGACCAGGTTCTCCAGCAGGCCATGGGCGGCGATAGAGGCCTTCATCTCGGCCTCGGCGACGGGATCGGCCGGCGTCTTGCGCACGTTCTCGGGCGCAAGCGCCAGCCGGGAGAGCGGAACCTCCCGGATCAGCGGTTCGTGCGGGGGTGCGATGTGATTCATGCGAATCTCCCTCGATATGGGCTGGACATGGATGGAACGGACGCGGCGGGAGCGGCCCTCTCCGGCCGTCCCGCGCCCGCCCCGGCCCGGCCCGGCTCCACCTCCGGTCGGGGCTCCGGCGGGGATGGGAGGCGATCGCGGGACGGCGGCGGGAGTTGGCCGGGCGGGCGGGCGTGCTGCGAAAATCCGGACCGGGCCGTGTTCCCGACGGCGTCTGGGCTCGGACGTCGTCGGTCCGGTGGCGGGCGGCCGTGCTGCGGGAATCGGGACGGGGCGGCGTTCACCGCAGCGCCCCGGCACGGATGTCGTCGGTCCCCGGGGCGAAACTCAAGGCTCGATCTGGATGCGCTCGCCCCACGGCTCTCGGTTCCAGTCGCCGGGAGGCTCCGCGTAGTTTGCCCAGACGACATCGAAGCCCGGCTCGGTCTTGGGGTAGCTCGAGCACAGCATGTCGGTGAGGTAGAGGCAGACGCCCGGTCGGATGCCGTGCTCTTCGAGCCAGGCGAAGCCCGGCCGGAAGTCGGTGCCGCCCCTGCCCTTGACCGTGATCTCGTCGGGCAGGTCCGAGGCGGCGTATTCGGCGGCGTCCTGCACCGCGGCGTCGACCTGGAGGATGATGATGCACTCCGGCTGAAGCTCGGTTGCGATCTCGCGGAGCTCCGCCCAGAACGCCGCCAGGGTCGCTGCCGGCAGCGAGCCCGAGGTGTCGACGATGACGGCGATCGTGTCGATGCCCTCCGAGCGGATCGACGGGAGGTAGAGGCCCGAGTCGATGAAACGCCGGTTGGGCAGGCTCCAGCTGTAATCGCGCTTCGCGGCGTCGGTCATGTAGCGGCGGAGAAGCGTCCGCCAGTCGACGGTGCTCCCATGCGCGCCCCGGACCGGCTCCTCGACGGCGCCGGGCAGCTTGCCCTGGGCCCTGGCGAGGCTCGCCGCCTGGTGCATGGCTTCGTCCCAGGCTTGTTCCTCTTCGGCAATCTCGGCCGGGGACGGGCCGGCGCCGTCCTGCCCGCCACCGGCGGGCGCATCCATGACCTCGCCGGTGCCGGCGGGATCACAACTCGGCGATGCGTCGGCGCCGGAGTCCGCATCCTGGCCGTCGCCGTCCTGCGGATCGCTGTCGTCGGACGCTCCGGAATCATCGTCGCCGCCGGGGTCGGGGGATGGCGGCGTGGCCGCGGCGCCGGCGCCGGAATCTCCGCCGCCGGACGGCGCGTTGCCGTAGCCGTCACCGTCACCGTCGTCGGGGTCCGGCTCCGGAAGGCGGTCATAGGCCTCTTCGACGCTGATGCCGTCCCAGGCTTCGGCGTCGGGCGGCAGGGTGAACCCCGCGTCCCTCAGCAGGCCGTGGGTCACCAGCTGCGAGGCCCGCTGCCAGCGCTCCGGGTCGCGCTCTCCCCGGCGCGTGTGGTGCTTGAGCGCGCAGGCCAGGACGACCCGCGCCATGGCGGTCTCGATGAAATGGGCGTCGGTGCCCGCGATCCAGCGGGGCGAATAGCGGATCTCCCGCCCGTCGCTCGCCACGGTCTCGCGGCTGGCATCGGGGCGGATGGGAAGCCTGAGCGCCAGGCTGCCGAAGAAGGGCTGCTCGCGCAGCAATGCGGTCACGCAGTCGCTGACGCGCCGCGCGGATTCGCTTTGGACACGGGCGCTCATCACGCGGCCTTCCGATCGGGCGCGGCCGCGGGCTCGGCGGAGGACCCGAAATACCCCGCGAACTGCTCCGTCAGCGCGTCGGCGTCGCGCTTGACGCGGGCGCGGGCGGCCGGATCGAAGCTCCGCGACGGGCGCAGCGCATCCGGCTCAACGCCGGCGATCTTCTCCTTCACCTGCTCGCAGAGGCGAGCAAGCCGGTCGTCGCCGAAGATGTTGAGCCGCGGCACCACGTCGACCAGGCCGCGGATGTTCTCGATCATCGAATCCCGGAACACCAGCGGCTTGCCTTCGCCGTCTTCCTGGAGACGCTCCGAGACCCGCTCGACGGCCTCGCCGAGACGCCGGTAGAGATCGCCGACGGCATCGTGCAGGCGTTCCTCGACCTGGTGCTCGATGTCGCGCTTGACCCGGTCGGTGTCGTCACTGGCGAGCTTCGCCATGAAATGGTCGGCGTCGGGCACCGGCGTGATGCGGTAGCGGATGCCGAACTTGCCCTGCAGCGCCTCCTTCGAGGGATAGTCCTCGATGCGGAACAGCTTGCCGAGATCGAGCCGGGCCTGGTCGATGTTGTCCTCGTAGTCCTCGATGAAGCGGGCGCGTTCGCGCACCATGCGCTCCCGGAGCCCGTCGAGCAGCGCCATGTAGTGCTCGTAGTTGGAGACCGTGAGCAGCCGGCTGCCCTGGTCGTCCCACGGAAGCGTCTGTTCGTAGTGACTCGAACGTGCCTTGCTCATGGTGGCGGTGAGCGCGGCGAAGGCGGCCTTCGGCAGCAGGCACTTGTTGTAGCGCCCGGCGCTGGCGCTGGCCTCGTGGTGGACGGCCACGTGGTTGCTCGCCTTGCGGTCGTATTGCCGGCCCGACCAGGCGCTGATGCGCAAGCTGACCAGCATGGCGTCGTGGGTGAGGTTCATGGTGTGGTTCTCCCAAAATCGCGGGTTACTGGGTCCGGGCGGCGGCCCAGCGGATGAAGGCGGGCGAGCGCTGCAGGTCCGGGTCGCGGCGGATGCAGGAGCCGACCAGGAACTCGCCGATCTCGCGGCGCAGGCGCGTGGCGTAGGTGACGATGGCGCCGAGGTTGATGTCGTCGGCCATGCGGTAGAGCGAGCCGCAGAGCGCGATCAGCGCGCTGGCGTTCTCCGGCACCACGGCGTTCTCGGGATCGTCGATGACCGCCCGGGGATGGGGCAGCTCGCGCCAGACCTTCAGGAAGGCCGAAAACTCCACCGCGGCGGCCTCGCCGACGGTGCCCCGGAAGAGGGCGCGTTCGGCGACGGGATCGAGGTTCCTGCGGTGCTGCAGGATGCGGGAGACGAACTCCCATGTGCGGGGGCACGCGAACGCCGCTTCCCGCGACTGTGGATCGAAGCGATGCAGCAGGTCAGGCCTGAGCTGCACGAAGAACAGCACCTCCGGAGAGATTCCGTTCGCCGCGCCCCAGGCGCACCAGTCCTGGGCGTCGACCCTGATCTCCAGATGGACGAAGCGGGATGCCAATGGCGTCGGCATGCGGTGCACGACGCCTCGGTCCGACTCCCGGTTGCCGCAGGCGATCAGCGACGCGCCCTCGGGCAGCTCGTATTCCCCGACCTTGCGGTCCAGCACCAGCTGGTAGAGCGCCGCCTGCACCATGGGCACCGCGGACGGCAGCTCCTCCAGGTTGATGAGCCAGCGGCCGGGATCGTCGGTGGGCGGCAGGAAGGCCGGCGGCGCCCAGCGGGTTCTGTCGGCGCTGTCGCGCCACGGGATGCCGCGCAGGTCCACGGGGTCGAGCAGGAGCGCCCGGACGTCGACATACTGCCGGGCGGCGTCGGCGGCGACCTGCTGGGCGACGGCGCTCTTGGCGCTGCCCGGAGCTCCCCAAAGGATCACCGGCTGGCGGGCCTCGACCAGGAGCGCGAGGGTGGCGGCGAGCTCGCTCGGGCGGAGCGTGTAGTCGGCGGAGATGGTGTCGGGATCGGGCATGGGCAGGACTCCGGAATTGCGGGGATGCGGCACAGGGGAACTCCAGGTCCCCGGGCTTCGCCCCGCCCGGAGCGGCGCTCGGCTCATCGTGTCGCGGGGTGAGGCGATGGCGCCGCATGCGGGTGGCCGGCGCGGGGCCGGCGTGTCGCGGCCGCGCCGACTAGCCGGCCTGTCAGGCGCGGCGCGGTTCGGCCGGGTCTCCGGGATCGGGCCGGTCCGGCGGGACGCCGGTCAGCTCCGGCAAGGGCGTGCCCGACGGCGACAGGGTGTGGCCGATGCGCCGTTCGATCTGCGCGTAGCGCCGATAGAGGTCTGGACGGAGTTCGGCCGCCCGGCGCAGATCCCGAGGCGACGAGAAAATGCAGAAGCAACAAGAACACCTGGACAGGTGGTTGTAGATCCAGTGCGGCGACTGGCCGGCGTTACGGATGACATCGAAGACGTCAGCGGTGGAGAGATCGAAGATCGGCAGCCAGTCGAAGACTTCGCGCCCGGCCACGCTCATGCGGTCGTTGCGCTGCCACGGGATCCTCCTGGCGCGCGCAGCGATCTCGTCGCGCCGGATGCCAAGGCAGTTCACGAGCCCTCCGCCGAAGCGGGGATTGGTCTTGAGAAAGCGCCTGAGTTCACGTTCGATGGGGAAGGGAACCGGCCCCGCTCCTCGATGCTGTCGAGCAGGGTCTTGCCGGACGCGACGGGCGCGAGGATCAGCGGCATGCCGGGCGGGAGCGTCGCCCGGATGAAATCCATGGTGTCCGGCCACTCGACCTCGCCGAGTGGGGCGTGAACCGCCACGAGCTGGTCGCGCGGGACGATTCGCGACAGCAGGATCGTCATCGCCTGGCTGTCCTTGCCACCGCTGGTATTGATCGCCAGGAGAGCGCCGGCGCGGATCATCTCCCGGCACTCCGGGGGAACGCGAATGTCGGCGTGGTCGGCGGCCATGGATGGGTCTCCCGGTTGGCGGTGCGGGGGCCGCTTGCCGGCCTCCGGCTTCGCCCGGAAGACGCCGTTCTCCGCCTCCTGCCGTTGCGCGCCCGGCGGGCGAAACCGGCGCCCGGGCGCCGTTCGCGGCAGGGCGTCATGTCAAGGCCGTTGGGGGATCGGATTCGGGTGTGCGCCGTGGTACCAGTGGTGCATGTGCAGTTCATCGATGCATCGGGCCTGCGCAGGATCGCCGGTGCCGATCTTGCACGGCAAATGGAGGACGACGATTGGCCCGGCGCTCGACCGCCGTTCCTCATCCAGGTCGTGTGTTGTGAAACGAGAGAGAGCCGACCGATGCCGAAGCCAGCGCCCGGATGGCAAGCTCATACCGCAAGCGGCTACGATGGCGCGATGACCGCACGGTGCGACCGGCTTCTGGCCGAGATCGTCGTGGATCCCGGTCGCCGGCAGGCCATTCTGGCCGATCCGCGGGACTTGCACCGGGAACTGTTCGCCAGTTTCACGCCGACCAGCCACCCCGAATATGCCGGCACTTACCGGGGCACGCCGGATACGCCGCTCGCCGATGTACGGATGTCCGGCGGGAGTCAGATCGATCCCGAGGTGGTGTATGAATTCTGCCCGCCCCGCGAAGTGCCCTGGCGTATGACGGAACTGCGGGTGAACACCTATTCACTGCTCAATGAGCCCAATCAGGACGACTATGACAAGCTGATCGCTCTCGCCTACACCTTCTGCCGGTTCGGGAAGATTCATCCCTTCCTCGATGGCAACGGTCATGTTCAACGCGCGGTTTTCACCGTCATGGCGACGGAGTTCGGCTTTCCGCTGTCGCCGCGCTTCGTCATTCATCCGCGGCCCTTCGACCGCCTGCTTGCCGTTGCCCTGGAAAACTTCGGGCGGGCGCCGGCAGACGAGGAACAGGAAGAGCTCGGCCTTGTCGCCGAATATCTCGCTTTCTTCCTCGATGGGCCGTTCAACGCCCCGCGCAAGCATGTCGGGATCGCGTCGCTCTACTCGTCGTGAAGGCGTCCGCGCGAACGTGTCGAGACCCGGGAGGCTAGGGGGAGGAATCCCGGTCAGGCACGCCGTCATTGACAGCGACGAAGCGCAAGAGCGCTACAGCGAAGGAGCGCGTCGTCGAATGGGTCGAGAGCAAACCGGGGCGGGGGATCACGGAGGCCGTGGTGATATCGGGGATGGAAATGATCGGCGAACTCACGGGGTCGGAGTCATTCGACGCGTTGATCGAGACCCCCTGGGAGACGTTCGAGGAGCAGGTTGTGGCGGCTATGGCCGAGGGGCTTGCGCTGGAGCGACCGCCGGCCGCGGGGCCGATCGACGTCGCGCTTGCGTGCGGGGTGTGGGAGTCGCGGCCGCGCGTGATGACGACGGGAGACTGGCTGTCGGAGCTGGATCCGAACGACGAGATTGCCGCACTTCCCTCGCCGGTGCGGGAGGAGCTAGTCCGGGACGGCGCGGCCTGGCCGGACGACTACGTCGTGGTGAAGGGCTGCTCGGAGGGGGCGGCGATCCTGCAGGAGGCCATGGAGGAGGCCGACGACGGACACAGGGTCAAGGCCGGGTTCTTTGCCCGGCTGGAGTCGCGGCACGAAGACTGGGCGCTGCGGATGCTGCGCAGAGCGCAAGTGCTGAAGGGCGCCGGAAACTTCGACTGGAAAATCTTCGCGGGACCGCGAAGGCCCTGCTGGACAGCCGAGCGCTGGAGACGATCCCGATCATGGAGTATGTCTGGGAGAGGACGAATAGGGTCCTGGCAAACGAGGAACTGCTACCAGGGCGTGAGCGAGCGGACGGACGGCATGTTGGGGAAGAGAGAAACGGCGCGTGCGGCGTTCTCGGGACATCGCGCCAAGGCGGCCGGATGGCCAACGATATCGACCGATGGCGCCAGGTGCCGCCTGGATATGGAAGCCGTCCGGTTGCTATGCGATGACGGACGTATGCTGCCGTGGCGGCCGACGGAGGGGAAAATCCAGCGCGACCGCCGGGTCGAGGGCTGGACCGCTACCGGCCAGGATGCCGGATCGCATATCCGGCAAACAAATTAAGTCAAACTCCGGGGCATCCCGTGCACGTCCTGGGGTGGCGGCACTGGCGTATTGCCGATTTCGACCTGTATCTGCGTTCGCGGTCTACGTTGCTCGTTGCCCCTCGTACCGCCGCAGAACCAGCCAGCTTGAAGCGCCACGTCTCGGAGCCACATAGCACCGGGGACGGTCTCATGGTAGTCGTTGGATTGCGGTATGATGTGATTGCGCTCCGCCGCAGACCGGCCCAATCGGCAAGTGCTCGATGGTGTCCGCCACCGATAGGTAGGCACTATCGGGACGATCCCGCATCACGCCGTCTCCGGTGACTGGGCTGTCGCAGGGAACGTTAACAGCTTCCTGCTCCAAGCAAGTGGCATTGCCGTTCCGAATGACCGATAGACTCTTCTTTGCCGAGCCGATCACGAGGCCCGAGGATATAATTCCGTACTTGGCGAAGCAGGAGCGGCATTGGAAGAAGGGATACTCAGCCTACGAGCTGGCCTATTCCTGGGTGGGAGCGAAAGGCATTCCTGACCCGGTGGCGGCGGTCCTGCATCAGGCGGAAGAATTCCGGGGCATGGAGCTGATCGAGGGCTTCTTCGAGAAGGAGACCGATCTTCGCTCCCGCGGGCGGCCAAGCCAGACGGATCTGCTGGCGCTGATTGGCGACGGCGAGGGCTTCGCGGTGCTTGGTGTCGAGGGCAAGGTGGACGAGCCCTTTGGGCCGCTCGTCTCGGAGTGGCTCACCGAGGCGTCGGCGAACAAGCGGGCGCGACTGTCGGTTCTTCAAGAGACATTGGGGCTTGCGGATCACAATGTCTCGAACCTGCGATACCAGCTTTTACACCGCACGACAGCAGCGATATACGAAGCGCAGCGCTACAAGGTCCGTCGGGCGGTGATGTTCGTGCATTCGTTTTCTGAAGGTCATAGGTGGTTCGACGATTTCCGGGCGTTCGCCGACGCCATCGGCACACCTGTCTCCGGCACGAATAAGCTTTCCGCAGAGGTGGAGGTCGAAGGAGTCTCGCTTCGACTGGGATGGGTCGCCGATGAGGTTTCGCCATAGCGCGCCGCACGCAGTCGTGATGGCGCACGCCGATGGCGTGATGCTGAAATATCGCACTGGATCGTGGATCATAGGCGCATGAGCCTCGACACCGCATTT